>NZ_JBHWLC010000034.1:0-85978 GCF_042730635.1 Streptomyces sp. NPDC059917 | reverse complement strand
GCCCTTTCGTCGGGGGCGCGGGCCGTCGTCGTACCGGCGGGGGCTCAGACCCCGGCCAGCTCCTCGGCGGCGGCCGCGGCGGCCGGGTCCCGGGCCGGTTCGGCGCGGGCGGTCAGCGCCGCGTAGACCAGGCCGCCGGCCAGGCCGGAGAAGATGAAGGAACAGTCCACCCCGCCGGTCAGGGCGAGCAGCGGACCCTCGTAGAAGGGGGTGCTCACGGCGAGCAGCCCGACGCCCGCGCCGATCGCCCAGGACGCGGTGGCGGCGGGGTTCCAGCCGCCGCGGTACCAGTAGATCCCGCCCACCGCGCGGCGGTTGAAGACCTGGAGCGCGTCGGCGTCGTACCGGCCCCGGCACCGGAAGAAGCCGATCAGGGTGATCACGGCCCACGGGGTGCCGAGCGCGGTCAGCACCAGGACGAAGGACGTCATCGCGGACTGCACGTTCCACTCGAAGGAGCCGACGAAGACGAAGGCGGTGGCGACGGCGGCGGCGATCACGGTGGCCCGGGTGCGGGTGGCCCGGGGCACGATCGCGTCGAGGTCCAGGCCCATGGAGTACAGCATCAGCCCGGCGTTGCCGACCGAGCCGGCCGCGGCGGCGACGAGCAGCGGGACCAGGTACCAGAAGGGGGAGGCGGCCACGAGCGGCCCGGCGTAGTCGTCCGCGCCCGCCCCCGCGGCGAGCGCGGTGTAGGTGCCGAACAGCTGGGGGATCAGCAGCCCGATCAGCAGGCCGAAGCCGGTGGCCCAGAACACCTTGCGGGGGCTGTGCGCGCGGGGGGACACGTAGCGCGTGTAGTCGCCGAGCAGGGTGATGAAGGCGACCGGGCCGCTGAGCCCGGCGGCCACGGCGGCGAGCAGCCAGGTCGGCCAGAAGCCGCCCAGGAGGTAGGAGGCCTCCACCGGGGCGGTGGTGAAGTCGGGGGCGTAGGCGAAGACGCCGATCGCCAGCAGGACCACCATGGCGACGGAGAGGACCTTGCTCATGCGCAGCAGGAGCCGGTAGCCGAAGACGGCCCCCACGACGGTGCAGGCGGCGAGCACGCCGTACATCGCGGCCCGCGAGACGCCGGTGTTCGGCAGTCCGGTGAGCCGGGACAGGGCGCCCACCATCACGTCGCCGCCGATCCACAGCGTCAGGGCGGTGTAGCCGAGCGAGAGCAGCAGGCCCACGACCGAGCCGACGAGCCGCCCGCGGACGCCGAACTGCGCGCCGCTGGAGGTGGAGAGGTTGGTCGCGGTCCGCAGCGAGACCAGCGCCAGCGGCGCGGTGACGGCGATTCCGACGACGGTGCCGGTCACGATGGCGGTGACCGACGGCCACAGGCCCAGTCCGAAGGACGGGGGCAGCCAGCCGAAGACGATCACACCGAGGCACAGATTGGAGCCGAGGAGGATCGAGATCAGGTCACGTGGACCGCTCGTTCGCTCCTCCTCCGGAATGGTGTCGACTCCGCGCTGTTCGATGGGCATGGGGGGACTCCCTTGGCAGGGCGGGGGGCGGCAACGCATTGTTTGAGCGCCATTCAATGTGACCTAAGGCCAGGTCTCAGGTCAATGCTTCATTGCCGAGAAATGAAGAGTTAGAGTGATGCTCTAACCCATCGACGCACAAGGTGGTGGATCGTCGTGCGGCTGACCCCGACGGAACGTGACCGGCTGCTGCTCCGCGGCGCCGCGGAACTGGCCAGGGCCCGCCGGGCCCGCGGGCTCGAGCCCGACGTTCCCGAGGCCACGGCGCTCATCGCGGACACGGTCTGCGAGGCCGCGCGCGACGGCAATCGATTGGCACGGGCCATCGAGGAGGCCCGCTCCGTCCTCGGCCCCGACGACGTCCCGCCCGGCGTCAGCGACGTGGTCACCGAGGTGCACGTGGAGGCCGTCCTCTGATCCGCCCCGCACCACCCCTTTCGCCCCGTCCCGCAGCCCGGAAGGACCTTCCGCCATGAACGCCACGCCCGCCACGCCCGCCACCTCCGACCCGTCCGCCACGCCCGCCTCCGCCGGTTTCCGCATGCCCCCCGAGTGGGCCCCCCACGAGCGCACCTGGATGGCCTGGCCCAGCCCCAACCCGACCTTCACCGACGAGCACGAGCTGGCCGGGGCCCGCCGGGCCTGGGGCGCCGTGGCCCGCGCCGTGCGCGCCTTCGAACCGGTGACCCTGGTCGTCGCGCCCGGCGACGCCGACGGCGCCCGCGCGATCGTCGGCGACGACGTCGAGCTGGTGGAGCGCGAGCTGGACGACGCCTGGATGCGGGACATCGGCCCGACCTTCGTCACCAACGACGCGGGCGAGCTGGCGGCCGTGGACTGGACCTTCAACGGCTGGGGCGCCCAGGAGTGGGCCCGCTGGGAGCACGACTCGAAGATCGCCCGGTACGTCTCCGACCTCGCCGGCACCCGGACGTACAGCACCCCGCTCGTCAACGAGGGCGGCGCGATCCACGTCGACGGCGAGGGTACGGTCCTGCTCACCGACACCGTGCAGCTCGGCCAGGGCCGCAACCCCGACTGGACCCGGGAGCAGGTCGAGCGCGAGATCCACGCGCACCTGGGCACCACCAAGGCGATCTGGCTGCCCTACGGCCTCGCCGGCGACTACGGCACCTACGGCACCCAGGGCCACGTGGACATCGTCGCCGCCTTCGCCCGCCCCGGCGTGGTGCTGGTGCACACCCAGCCCGACCCCGCGCACCCCGACCACGAGCGCTGCAAGCTGATCGCGGCCCTGCTGCGCGGCCAGACCGACGCCCGCGGGCGCCGGCTGGAGGTCGTCGAGGTCCCCGCGCCGACCGTGCTGGAGGAGGACGGCGAGTGGGTGGACTACTCCTACATCAACCACTACCTGTGCAACGACGGCGTGGTGCTGTGCTCCTTCGACGACCCGCGCGACGAGGAGGCCGCCGAGATCTTCCGCGGACTGTTCCCCGAGCGGACCGTGCGGCTGGTTGACGCGCGTACGATTTTCGCCGGGGGTGGCGGTATCCACTGCATCACCCAGCAGCAGCCGAAGGTGTGACCCGCGGCGGACGGTAAGGAGTGGCCCATGGCGGCCCCGGTAGTACGCGCGCGGAAGAACGCGCCGCCGCGCGAGGACGTACTCGTCGCCGCCATGGCCATGATCGCCGAGTGCGGTCTGGAGGGCCTGACCATGGCCGGTCTGGGCCGCCAGGTCGGCATGAGCAGCGGCCACCTCCTCTACTACTTCCGCAGCAAGGACGAACTCCTCCTGCAGACCCTGGAGTGGAGCGAGGCCGCCCTCGGCGACGCGCGGCGCGGCCTGCTCTCGCGCCGCGGCCCGGCCCGCGAGCGGCTCCAGGCGTACGTCGACCTGTACGTGCCCGACGGCGCCCGCGACCCGCACTGGACCCTGTGGATGGAGGTCTGGAACCGCTCGCAGAACGCCGGACCCGAGGAACGCGACCGCCAGGCCGCCGTCGAGGGCGCCTGGCACCGCGACCTGGTGGCGCTGCTCGCCGAGGGCATCTCGCGCGGGGAGTTCCGACCGGTGGACGCCGACCGCTTCGGAGCCCGGCTGCGGGCGCTGCTGGACGGATTCAGCATCCAGCTGGCCGTGGGCCTGCCCGGGATCGGGCGCGAGGACATCCTGGCGCACGTCGGGGAGTTCCTCGACGAGGCGCTCCTCGCCGCCCCCCACCGGTCCACGGACGCCCGTTCGACCGGATCGTGAGACGGCCCGCTCGCGGGGCGGACCGTGTGGCAGACTGCGGACGTGCTTGCTCAGCCCATGATTATCGGCAGCAGCGCGCCGGTCCGCAGTGACCGCTGACACCGTGGAAGAACTTCGCGGCAGCGGCATCGTGCCCCAGACCCGCGCGCAGACCTCTCGCACCCGCGAGGGGTTTTTTCGTTTCCCGGCCCCATTCCTGCCGGGAGCGGACCGCGCGCGATGATGGGGGCAAGCGACGGCGGCCTTCCCTCGGGCGGGCGTCCGGAGCCACTCATCCGACAGGAGTCAGATCAGCATGACGACGACAGAGGCGACAGCGGCGAGCGCGGTCCTCGACGACGGCTTCCACGTCTTCGACACCACCCTGCGCGACGGCGCGCAGCGCGAGGGCATCAACCTCACCGTCGCGGACAAGCTGACGATCGCCCGGCACCTGGACGACTTCGGCGTGGGCTTCATCGAAGGCGGCTGGCCCGGCGCCAACCCGCGCGACACCGAGTTCTTCGCCCGCGCCCGCGGCGAGATCGACTTCAAGCACGCCCAGCTGGTCGCCTTCGGCGCGACCCGGCGCGCGGGCGGCTCGGCCGCCGAGGACCCGCAGGTCCGCGCGCTGCTGGAGTCCGGCGCCCCGGTCATCACGCTGGTGGCCAAGTCGCACGACCGGCACGTCGAGCTCGCCCTGCGCACCACCTTGGACGAGAACCTCGCCATGGTCCGCGACACCGTCTCCTACCTGCGCGAGCAGGGCCGGCGGGTGTTCGTCGACTGCGAGCACTTCTTCGACGGCTACCGCGCGAACGCCGCCTACGCCAAGGCGGTCGTGAGCGCCGCGCACGAGGCCGGCGCCGACGTGGTCATCCTCTGCGACACCAACGGCGGCATGCTGCCCGCCCAGGTGAGCGCCGTCGTCGCCACCGTCCTCGCCGACACCGGCGCGCGCCTGGGCATCCACGCCCAGGACGACACGGGCTGCGCGGTCGCCAACACGCTGGCCGCCGTCGACGCGGGCGCCACCCACGTGCAGTGCACGGCCAACGGCTACGGCGAGCGGGTCGGCAACGCCAACCTCTTCCCGGTGGTGGCCGCGCTGGAGATCAAGTACGGCCGCACCGTGCTCCCCGAGGGCGCGCTGGCCGAGATGACCCGGATCTCGCACGCCATCGCCGAGGTCGTCAACCTCACGCCCTCCACCCACCAGCCCTACGTCGGCGTCTCGGCCTTCGCGCACAAGGCGGGCCTGCACGCCTCGGCGATCAAGGTGGACCCGGACCTCTACCAGCACATCGACCCCGAGCGGGTCGGCAACACCATGCGGATGCTGGTCTCCGACATGGCCGGGCGCGCCTCGATCGAGCTCAAGGGCAAGGAGCTGGGCGTCGACCTCGGCGGGGACCGCGCGCTGGTCTCCCGGGTGGTGGAGCGGGTCAAGGAGCGCGAGCTGGCCGGCTACACCTTCGAGGCCGCCGACGCCTCCTTCGAGCTGCTGCTGCGGGCCGAGGTCGAGGGCCGGGCGCGCAAGTACTTCCGTACGGAGTCCTGGCGCGCGATCGTCGAGGACCGCCCCGACGGCACGCACGCCAACGAGGCCACGGTGAAGCTGTGGGCCAAGGGCGAGCGGATCGTCGCCACCGCCGAGGGCAACGGCCCGGTCAACGCACTCGACCGGGCCCTGCGGGTGGCGCTGGAGCGCTTCTACCCCCAGCTCGCCAAGTTCGAGCTGATCGACTACAAGGTCCGCATCCTGGAGGGCAAGCACGGCACGGACTCCACGACCCGGGTGCTGATCTCCACCACCGACGGCCACCGCGAGTGGTCCACGGTGGGCGTGGGCACGAACGTGATCGCGGCGTCCTGGCAGGCACTGGAGGACGCCTTCACCTACGGCCTGTTGCACGCGGGCGTGGAGCCCGCGGAGTAGGTCCGGCGCAGGGGCGACCGGGGGTCCGCGGACGGGCCCCCGGGGGGCTTATGTCCTACTCACACAGGAAACGACCGGTTCCGGTACCGTCGTGACCATGAGGACCAGGCTGATATCCGCACTTTCCGGTCTGCTGCTGGCCCTGTCCGCGACCGCCCTCGTGGTCGCGCCGCAGGCCGCCGCGGCCACCGGACCCGCAGCCGTGGCGGAGGCCCTCAAGAAGGGCCCGGTCTACGTCGACCCCCGCGCCGAGGCGCAGCTCCCCAAGGACCGGGCGGACGCCCTGGCGAAGAAGATCAAGGATGCGGGCAAGCCCGTGTTCGTCGCGGTGCTGCCCGCCACCGCCGAGTTCCCGGCCGCCAGCGTGCTGCGCACGGTCCGTACCGAGACCGGCGTCACCGGGCTCTACGCGATCCGGCTCGGCGACGGCTTCAACGCCGCGGCCGACCGCACGGTGATGTCGGCCAACTCGGTCCGCAACCTCACCGACGCCGTCAAGGCGGGCGGTCCCGTCGACGCGGCCACCCAGCTCGACAACTTCGTCGACCAGGCCCTGTCCCAGACCAAGGGCCGCGCCCCGGCCTCCTGGGGCGGCGGCTCGGACGACGGCGGCGGCTCCGGCGCGCTGATCGGCCTGGGCGCGGTGGCGCTCGTGGGCGGCGGTGGCGCGTACGCGCTGGTGCGCCGGGGCCGCAAGAAGAAGGAAGAGGCGGAGCGCGAGGCCGTCCGCAAGCTCTCCGTGGTCGTCGACGAGGACATCACGGCCTTCGGCGAGGAGCTGGACCGGCTGGACTTCCACCCCGGTGAGCCCGGGGCCGACGACGCCATGCGCAAGGACTACGAGCAGGGCCTCGACTCGTACGAGAAGGCCAAGCAGATCATGGCCTCGGTGCGGCACCCCGAAGAGGTGCGGGGCGTGACCCAGGCGCTGGAGGACGGCCGCTACGCGCTGGCCTCGCTGGACGCGCGCCGTCAGGGCAAGCCCGTGCCCGAGCGTCGGGCGCCCTGCTTCTTCGACCCGCGCCACGGGCCCAGCACCGAGGACGCCGACTGGGCCCCGGTGGGCGGGGCGCCCCGGACCGTCCCGGTCTGCGCGGCGGACGCCGTCCGGCTGCGCGACGGCCAGGACCCGGCGGTCCGCACGGTCGACACGGAGCACGGTCCGCGTCCCTACTACGACGCGGGCCCGGCGTACGGTCCCTGGGCCGGCGGATACTTCGGCGGCGGCATGCTGCCCGGCCTGCTCATGGGCACGATGCTCGGCTCGATGATGATGTCGGGTCCCGCCTACGCCTCCGACATGGGCGGCGGCGGCTTCGACGGCGGGGACGTCTCCGGCGCCGACTTCAACCCCTCCGACTTCGGCGGGGGCGACTTCGGCGGGGGCGGCGGCTTCGACGGCGGCGGCGGCTTCGGCGGCGGGGACTTCTAGGGCGTTCTCACTCCGTGGGGGGACGGGCCGACCGGCCCGTCCCCCCACGCGCGTCCCCCCGCCGCATCAGCCCTGCTTGATCGCGGAGATGTCGAAGGTCAGCTTGACCTTGTCGCTCACCATCACGCCACCGGCCTCCAGGGCGGCGTTCCAGGTCAGGCCCCAGTCGGAGCGCAGGATCTCGGCGGAGCCCTCGAAGCCCACGCGCTCGTTGCCGTAGACGTCCTTGGCGGATCCGCCGAACTCCAGGTCGATGGAGAGCGGCCGGGTGACGTCCTTGATCGTCAGCTCACCGGTGATGCGGTAGGTGTCGCCGGACAGCGGGGCCGCCGCGGTGGAGCGGAAGGTCATCAGGGGGAAGGCCTCGGCGTCGAAGAAGTCTCCGGAGCGCAGGTGGCCGTCGCGGTCGGCGATCCCGGTGTCGACCGAGGCGATCCGCACGTCGATGGAGGCCGTGGAGCGCGCGGGGTCGGCGCCGTCCAGGTGCAGGGTGCCCTCGTGGTCGGCGAAGGTGCCGCGGACGTTGGTCACCATGGCGTGGCGGACGGTGAAGCCGATGCGGCTGTGGGCGGCGTCGATGACGTAGTCACCGGTGAGCGCGGCCAGTGCCGGGTCCACGTCCAGCGTGGCGACCGCGCCGGACGCGTTCGCGGCGGTGGCGGGGGTGGTGTTCTGGCTGCGGCGGGTGAAGATTCCCATGACTCACTCCTCGGTTCTGGCGCCCGGTGGGAACGCTTCTCGTTGAGGCCCTGTTGTTTAAGCTTCAACGACATTGACGTTAGACCCATTCCGTTCAAATTTCAACATCTCCGCATCGCGTCGCGCCGCTTTGTGGTGTCCCCACAAAGGACGAAGGTCCCAACTGGTGGAGTCCTCGCATGACGCGAGCCATCTGTCCGGGCCGGACAGCGGATCGGGCCGGAGACTGTGCGGAACCAACGGAGGGTTTTCGGCGGTCCGCTTCGTAAGGTCGGTACATGACCGTTGTGGACCAGACTTCGAGCGAGCCCACGGACGCACGTGGCCGGGTGGCCGAGCTGCACGACCTGCGGGAGCAGGCGCGGCGCGGACCCAGTGACCGTGCGACCGAGGCGCAGCATGCCAAGGGCAAGCTGACGGCGCGGGAGCGGATCGCGCTCCTGCTCGACGAAGGGTCCTTCAAGGAGGTCGAGCAGCTGCGTCGCCACCGTGCGACGGGCTTCGGCCTGGAGGCGAAGAAGCCCTACACCGACGGTGTGATCACGGGCTGGGGCACGGTCGAGGGCCGGACGGTCTTCGTCTACGCCCACGACTTCCGCATCTTCGGCGGCGCGCTGGGCGAGGCCCACGCCACGAAGATCCACAAGATCATGGACATGGCGATCGCCGCGGGTGCTCCGCTGGTGTCGCTGAACGACGGTGCGGGCGCCCGTATCCAGGAGGGCGTCTCGGCGCTCGCCGGTTACGGCGGCATCTTCCAGCGCAACACCCGGGCCTCGGGCGTGATCCCGCAGATCTCGGTCATGCTGGGCCCCTGCGCGGGCGGCGCGGCGTACTCGCCGGCGCTGACCGACTTCGTCTTCATGGTCCGCGACACCTCGCAGATGTTCATCACCGGCCCGGACGTGGTCCGCGCGGTGACCGGCGAGGAGATCTCGCAGAACGGTCTGGGCGGCGCCGACGTGCACGCGGAGACCTCGGGCGTCGCGCACTTCGCGTACGACGACGAGGAGACCTGCATCGCCGAGGTCCGCTACCTGATCTCGATGCTGCCCTCGAACAACCGGGAGAACCCGCCGGTCCACGAGAGCACGGACCCGGCCGACCGCCGCTCCGACGTGCTGCTGGACCTGGTGCCGGCGGACGGCAACCGTCCGTACGACATGCTCAAGGTCATCGAGGAGCTCGTCGACGAGGGCGACGTCCTGGAGATCCACGAGCGCTGGGCCCGCAACATCATCTGCGCGCTGGCACGGATGGACGGCCAGGTCGTCGGCATCGTCGCCAACCAGCCCGGCCACCTCGCCGGCGTGCTGGACATCCACGCGTCGGAGAAGGCCGCACGGTTCGTGCAGCTGTGCGACGCCTTCAACATCCCGATCATCACGCTGCTGGACGTGCCCGGCTTCCTGCCGGGCGTGGACCAGGAGCACGGCGGGATCATCCGGCACGGCGCGAAGCTGCTCTACGCCTACTGCAACGCGACGGTGCCGCGGATCTCGCTCATCCTGCGCAAGGCGTACGGCGGTGCCTACATCGTGATGGACTCCCAGTCCATCGGTGCGGACATCACCTACGCCTGGCCGACCAACGAGATCGCCGTGATGGGCGCCGAGGGCGCCGCCAACGTGATCTTCCGCAAGCAGATCGCGGACGCCGAGGACCCCGAGGCGATGCGCGCGCGGATGGTCAAGGAGTACAAGTCCGAGCTGATGCACCCGTACTACGCGGCCGAACGCGGTCTCGTCGACGACGTCATCGACCCCGCCGAGACCCGCGAGACCCTCGTGGCCGCGCTCTCGATGCTCCGCAACAAGCACGCCGACCTGCCGTCGCGCAAGCACGGCAACCCGCCGCAGTAAGAAGTGAAGGAGACCTGCCACCCATGAGCATCAGCACCGACACCCTGCTGCGCGTCGAAAAGGGCCACGCCGAGCCCGAGGAGCTGGCCGCGATCACCGCGATCCTGCTCGCCCGCGCCGCCGCCACCTCCGAGGCCGGTCCGGTCCGCACCACCGGCTCCACCGCCGGATGGCGCCGCCTGGAGCGCACCCCGGGCTTCCGCGCCCCGCACAGCTGGCAGGGCTAGGCACCGGCCGCGCACCCCGCGGCCCGCACCGCGCACCATACGAAAGGCCCCCCGCACTCTCGCGAGTGCGGGGGGCCTTTCGCCGTCCTGCGGTGGCTACCGCAGGCGGGCCATCAGCGCGTGCTCGACGAGAGTGATCAGGGCACTCTTGGCGTCGCCGCGGTGGCGGGCGTCGGTGGTGATGATCGGTGCGTCGGGTCCGATCTGCAGGGCCTCGCGCACCTCTTCGGGGGTGTACGGCTGGTGCCCGTCGAAACCGTTCAGGGCGATCACGAAGGGGAGGCCGCTGTTCTCGAAGTAGTCGACGGCGGGGAAGCAGTCGGCGAGGCGGCGGGTGTCCACGAGGACGACGGCGCCGATGGCGCCGCGCACGAGGTCGTCCCACATGAACCAGAAGCGGTCCTGTCCGGGGGTGCCGAACAGGTACAGGATCAGGTCCTGGTCCAGGGTGATGCGGCCGAAGTCCATGGCGACCGTGGTGGTCGTCTTGTCCCCGGTGTGGGTGAGATCGTCGATCCCCGCGGAAGCGGACGTCATCACGGCTTCGGTGCGCAGCGGGTTGATCTCGGAGACGGCGCCCACGAACGTGGTCTTGCCCACGCCGAAGCCACCCGCCACCACGATCTTCGCGGAGGTGGTGGAGCGAGTCGCTCCGCCGCCGCCGCTAGAGCTTGCGAAGTCCACTGAGCACCCTTTCGAGCAGTGTCACGTCTGGCTGACCGCCGGCGGATTCGTCCCCGCCGGGCTGATGGATGGCGACAAGGCCCGCCTCCGCCAGGTCGGCGACGAGGATTCGGGCGACGCCGAGGGGAATGGAGAGCAGGGCCGAGATCTCGGCGACCGACTTGATCTCGATGCAGAGTCGGCAGATGCGCTGGTGCTCGGGCAACTGCCCTTGCAGGCGCGAGGGATCGGCCGTGGTGCTGACCAGTGCCTCGATGGCGAGCTGGTAGCGGGGCCGGGTCCGGCCGCCGGTCATGGCGTACGGACGCACCAGCGGGTTGTGCGCCTTGGGGGCCGGCGGC
This sequence comes from Streptomyces sp. NPDC059917, assembly GCF_042730635.1. Lineage (NCBI taxonomy): Bacteria > Bacillati > Actinomycetota > Actinomycetes > Kitasatosporales > Streptomycetaceae > Streptomyces > Streptomyces sp. NPDC059917. Next base: position 75,122 of record NZ_JBHWLC010000034.1, on the reverse strand, counting down.
TGCGAAGGCCGCTGCGGCTGCTGGTGCTGCTGGTGCTGCGGGGGCGTGTACGGCTGCTGCCGCTGCGGAGCCTGCGAGGGCTGTCCGTAGGGCTGCTGCGGGTAGGGCTGGTGCTCCGGCGCGGGCCGGCTGGGAGCGGAAGGGAAGTTGAAGCGGTTCTGGTCGTGCCCACCCTGCGGCTGCTGCGCGCCGCCATAAGGATGTCCTCCGTGGGGTGTTGTCACGTTTCCTCCTCCGACTCCAAGAACGCAGTACTCCCTGTGGAACCGCGCCACCGCACCCTATGGTGCGATGGCGCGAAACGCACTGCCTGTCTGCTAGTTGAGAAGACTGCCCTGCAGCTCCGCACGCAGGTCCGGAGTGAGGACGCTGCCCGCGCGATCCACGAGCAGGGCCATCTCGTAGCCCACCAGACCGATGTCGCACTCGGGGTGCGCGAGCACCGCGAGGGAGGATCCGTCGGACACCGACATGAGGAAGAGGAACCCGCGGTCCATCTCCACCACTGTCTGGTTGACGGCGCCGCCTTCGAAGATGCGGGAGGCACCCGCGGTCAGCGAGGTCAGTCCGGAGGCCACGGCCGCCAGCTGGTCGGCGCGGTCCCGGGGGAAGCCTTCCGACATGGCCAGAAGGAGGCCGTCGGCGGAGACCACCACCGTGTGGGACACCCCCGGGGTGTTGTCCACGAAGTTCGTGATCAACCAGTTCAGGTTCTGTGCCGCCTGGCTCATCGGGCTCACACTAACGCTCCTGGTCATAGCTGTTACTTGACTGCTCCGAACCCGCGGTGCGTCCCTGTTGGACACCGCGGCGCAGGTTGCTCAACCTGCCGCGGACGTCCTCCGGGGCGCGGGAGACCTGTGGGCCGCCCTGCGGAGTCGATTCCGCCGCGCCCTCGACCAGGTTGGCCTTGGGCACCCGCCGAGGGAGACCGGACGGGGTGACCCCGCCCGCCTTCGGCTCACGGAGCTTTCCGGCCTGCTGCCAACGCTCGTCATTGCGCGAGCGCCAGGAGTCGGGGCCTTGTGCTTCCTCCGGGGCCGTCTCCGTTTCGGCGGACTGCTGCTGTCGCTGCTGCCGCCCCTCGAAGAGGGATCCGGTGGACTCCGTTTCCTTCTGTGCCGGCTGCCACTGCTGCTGGCTGCCGCGACGCGGCAGGCCCGCTCCGGTCAGTGCGTGACCGGTGTCGGCAGCGGTGTCCGGACGGTCGAAGCCTACGCGCTCCGGGGCGGGTTCGGCACCGGCCGGTGATTCCGATTCGGTCCCGTAATCCTGCTGGTAGGCGGCCGGATAGGTGTTCTGTTCCGGCCACTCCGCCTGGTGGGGCTGGGCGTCGTAGCCACCGGCGTAGGGCTGTTCACCCTGCTGGTTGTCCTGGTACCCGTCTTCCGGATAGGCGTAACCGTCCTGCTGGTACGGCGCGTAGCCGGCCTGCTGGGGGTAGCCGTCGGGGGTGCCCTGGGCGTCGTAGGCGGCGCTCTCGTAGCTCTGCTCGGGCTGCTGCTCGTACCCCTGGTACTGCTGGTAGCCGTGTTCCGGCTGGGGTTCCGCATACTCCTGCTGCGCGGGCTGCGCCTGCGGTTGCTGCTGCGGGAAGCCGACCTGGGCCTCCAGCGCGGCCCGGCGCTCGTCGCGGCCCAGCGAGCGGCCGACCGCGTCCAGCTCGCGCGGGGCGCCGTCCGGGCCGCCCTCGGGGGCCGGGCGGCGGTCGTACTGCGAGTCGTCGAAGCCGAGCTCGGCGGCCGTGCGCAGCGGTGCGCTCTGCTGGAGCTGGTGCTGCTCCGGGATCATCTGCGAGACGGTGAAGTCGTCGTCGGGTATGCCCTCGCCACCACCACCATGGGTGATCGCGTCCGGGAGCATGACCAGCGAGGTCGTACCGGCCTGCTCGCCCGAGGGGCGCAGCTGGACCCGGATGCCGTGCCGGTCCGACAGCCGCCCGACCACGAAGAGGCCCATGCGCTGCGAGATCGCGGCGTCCACGGTCGGCGGGTTGGCCAGCTTGTGGTTGATGTCCGCGAAGTCCTCGGCGGTGAGGCCGATGCCCTTGTCGTGGATCTCGACCATGACGCGGCCGTCGGGCAGGCGGGTCGCGTTGACGCGGACCTTGGTCTGCGGGGAGGAGAAGGTGGTGGCGTTCTCCAGCAGCTCGGCGAGCAGGTGCACGAGGTCGGTCACGGCCTGGCCGTGGATCTCGGCCTCGGAGACGCCCGACAGCTCGATGCGCTCGTACTGCTCCACCTCGGAGGAGGCGGCGCGCAGGACGTCGACCAGCGGGACCGGCTGGTCCCAGCGGCGGCCCGGTTCCTCACCCGCGAGGATGAGGAGGTTCTCGCCGTTGCGGCGCATACGGGTGGCCAGGTGGTCCAGCCGGAAGAGGTTCTCCAGCTGGTCCGGGTCGGCCTCGTTGTTCTCCAGGTCGGTGATGAGGGTCAGCTGGCCCTCGATCAGCGACTGGTTGCGCATGGAGAGGTTCGTGAAGATCGCGTTGACGTTGCCCCGCAGCAGGGCCTGCTCGGCGGCGAGCCGGACGGCCTCGCGGTGGACCTGGTCGAAGGCGCGGGCGACCTCGCCGATCTCGTCCTGGGAGTCGATCGGGATCGGCACGACGCGGGTGTCGACCTTGCCGGGGTCGGTGCGCGAGAGCTGGTCGACGAGCATCGGCAGGCGCTGCTCGGCGACGTCGAAGGCCGCGCTGCGCAGGCGGCGCATCGAGCGGCCCATCTGGCGGGCCATCATGCCCGCCAGGATGAAGGCGGCCAGCAGGGCCACGACCACGATGGCGCCGTTGGTGATGGCGGCGTTGCGGGCGTCGTCGGAGATGACGATGGTGTCGCTGACGGCCTTGTCGAGCAGGTCCTTCTCGACCTCGGCGTAGCCGTCGAACTTGGCGGTGGAGGCGGCCTGCCAGGCCAGCGGGGTGGTACCGCCCGCGGCCAGCTTGGTGTTCTTGTCGCCGCTGGCTATTGCCTCGGTCATGCCCGTCAGGGCGGAGCCGTTGACGAGCGGCGGGGCCTTGAAGGGCGTGCCGGACTGCTGGGCCTGGTTCTGGGCCTCGGCGAGCTTGTTGGCGCCCGCCGTGGACCGCTTGCCCATGACCTCCTTGAGCTTCTCCGTGTCCTCCTCGGTACCGGCGGAGACGTACTCGCCGATCGCGATGTCCTCGAGGTAGGCGTAGGAGGAGAAGGCGACCAGCTGGGCCTTGCGGATCTCCTCGCTCTCGTTCGGGCGGACCAGGAGGTGGGTGCCGACCGAGCGCTGGAGCGAGTTCGCGGCCTTGGCCAGCTCGATCGCGTAGACCATGCGGCCGTAGCTCGTGATGTTTCCGGTGCCCAGACCCAGTTCGTTGGAGAACGACATGAGGTTGTGCTGCACCAGGACGTAGCCCTCTTCGGTCGGGATGGGCCCGGCCGACTTGGGGAGGTCCTTCTTCGCGGTCTCCGGAGCGGAGTACGCGGTCTTGCGGATGGCGTCGAGCTTGGGCTCCTCCTCCTGGAAGAGCTGGAGGCGGCGTTCGAGGCTCTGCTTCTTCGGCATGCCCTTGACGGCGTCGGCGAACTTCGCCTTGGCCGCGTCGGTCGCCGCGTACGCCTTGGTGACCACCTCGCTGCCGCGCTCCCCCTTGAGGAGGGGCTCGGCGGTGAGGTCGCGCTCGTTGAGCAGCGCTTGGCCGTATTCGGCCGCTGCCTGGACGATGCGGGCCGTCTTCTCGGCGTCCTTGGCCTCGTTCCAGGTGTCGACCGAACCCTTCACCTGGAAGCCGCCCATGACCAGTCCGACGAGGACCGGGACGAGCAGGATGGCGTTCAGCTTGGTGGGCACGCGCCAGTTGCGGGGCGCGAACCTGCTGGTGCTGCCACCGCCGACGGGCGCGTCCACGGGCACGTCGAAGGACGCCCCCGCACGCGGCGGCGGGGTGAAGTTGCCGCGCGCGGGTTCCTCCGCGGGGCTCGAATTGCTTCGCCTCACTCGACCAACAACCTCTCGGCGGTGCTACTAGCTAGTTCATTGATTCCAGCACGGTTAACGGCCGTGTTCCAAACAGTTGAATCCGGCCATACCTAGGGCCTTATGCCCCGCATAAACCGGACATAAAGAGCAACGGGCGGGAAAAATGGGGGCAGTTGTGAGCGGAGTGGAACCAACCGAACGCAGCGCGTGTCCGCAGGGGGGCAATTCTCTGTCGAAACGTTATGAAAAGAAAGGGCGGGCCGTGTCGCAAGACACAGCCCGCCCTGAACCCGCGGAGGGGACGCGCGTGCTACTTGAGGCGCGCCATCAGCGCGTGCTCGACCAGCGTGATCAGCGCGCTCTTGGCGTCCGCGCGGTGGCGGGCGTCGGTGGTGATGATCGGTGCGTCGGGTCCGATCTGCAGGGCCTCGCGCACCTCTTCGGGGGTGTACGGCTGGTGCCCCTCGAAGCCGTTGAGCGCGACGACGAAGGGGAGGCCGCTGTTCTCGAAGTAGTCGACCGCGGGGAAGCAGTCGGCGAGACGGCGGGTGTCCACCAGCACGATCGCGCCGATGGCGCCGCGCACGAGGTCGTCCCACATGAACCAGAAGCGGTCCTGTCCAGGGGTGCCGAACAGGTACAGGATCAGGTCCTGGTCCAGGGTGATGCGGCCGAAGTCCATGGCGACCGTGGTGGTCGTCTTGTCCCCGGTGTGGGTCAGGTCGTCGATGCCCGCGCTCGCGCTGGTCATCACGGCCTCGGTGCGCAGCGGGTTGATCTCGGAGACGGCGCCCACGAACGTGGTCTTGCCCACGCCGAAGCCACCCGCCACCACGATCTTCGCGGAGGTGGTGGAGCGGGTCGCTCCGCCACCGCTAGAGCTTGCGAAGTCCACTGAGCACCCTTTCGAGCAGCGTTACATCCGGCGTTCCGCCGGCCTCTCCATTGCCCGGCTGGTGGATGGCCACCATGCCGGCCTCCGCCAGGTCGGCGACGAGGATCCGGGCGACGCCCAGCGGCATCGACAGCAGCGCGGACACTTCCGCGACCGACTTGACCTCGCGGCACAGCGTGCAGATGCGCTGGTGCTCGGGAAGCAGGCCCGAGAGGTGCATCGGATCGGCGGTGGTGCTGACCAGTGCCTCGATGGCGAGCTGGTAGCGGGGCCGGGTCCGGCCGCCGGTCATCGCGTAAGGGCGGACCAGCGGCTGATCGCCTTCCGAGTACGACGGGTCGCCGTATGAATCGGAATAGGCGGGGGGCGGGGTCATGAATCCTCCGGGCTGGACAGCAGTGGTCAACGTGCCGTCCGACGGGGCCGGTGGGGGGACGGGATGACGGCCAAACGGCGGTACTGGGTTCCGGGGCGGGGGCCCCGGTCCCCCGGCCGGCAGTACCCGCCGGCCGGGAGATGTGGATGTCAGATGAGGAGGCTGCCCTGCAGCTCCGCGCGCAGGTCCGGGGTGAGGACGCTGCCCGCGCGGTCCACGAGCAGGGCCATCTCGTAGCCCACGAGGCCGATGTCGCACTCGGGGTGCGCGAGCACGGCCAGCGAGGATCCGTCGGACACGGACATGAGGAAGAGGAATCCCCGGTCCATCTCCACCACGGTCTGGTTGACGGCGCCGCCCTCGAAGATGCGGGAGGCGCCGGCGGTCAGCGAGGTCAGCCCGGAGGCCACCGCGGCGAGCTGGTCCGCGCGGTCCCGGGGGAAGCCCTCGGACATGGCCAGAAGGAGGCCGTCGGCGGAGACCACCACGGTGTGGGACACCCCGGGGGTGTTGTCCACGAAGTTCGTGATCAACCAGTTCAGGTTCTGTGCCGCCTGGCTCATCGAACTCAACTATCGCTCCTGCTGGTAAGTGGGGTCGATGTGGTAACTGCCGGTCGCCGGACCGGTGGTGCCGGCCTGACGGCCCTGCTGGATACCGCGCCGGAGATTGGTGAGCCGGCCGCGGACGTCGTCAGGGGCGCGCGAGACCTGCGGACCCGCCTGGGCCTCGGCCTGCTGCTGCGCGGTACCCGCCACGAGGTTGGCGCGGGGCACCCGACGGGGCAGGCCCGAGGTGGTGATCCCGCCCGCGGCGGGCTGGCGCACGCGCTCGGCCTGCCGCATCAGCTCGTCGTTGGGGGAGGAGCGCCAGCTGACCGTGGGCGAGCCGGGCGCCGCGGACTGCTCGCCCGCACGCTCCTGGCCGCGCTGCGGCAGCGGCTGCTGCGGGGAAGCGGGGACCGGGGTGGGGCCGGTCGCCATCCCCTGCTGCGGCTGCTGGGGTACGGCCGGCACCGGACCGGAGGGCTCGCCCTCCTGGCGGAACCAGTTCGACTCCAGGTTGTCGAAGAGCGGCGTCCGCGCCTCGCCCAGCGGCTGGGCCGGGGGCAGTGCCTCCGGCTGGCGGGACGGCAGGCGCGGGGCCTCGCCGCGGGATCCCGGTACGGGCCCCCCGAGCGGCTGCTGCGACTGCGGGGCCTGGTACTGCTGCGGGGCCTGGGGCGCCTGCTGGGCGCCCTGGTCGCCGTAGCCGGTGACACCGGGACCGCCGGTCCGCGGGGCCGCGAAGTCGGGGCGGGCGAACTGGCCGGTGGACGCGGGGTCCTGGGCGGCGGGGAACTCCGGACGGGCGAACTGGCCCGTCGTGGAGGGGTCCTGGGGCCCGCGTATGTCGGCCCGCTCGAACTGGCCCGTCCCGGACTGCGGGAAGTCGGGCCGCGCGAACTGGCCGGTGGTGGACGGGTCCTGGGTGCCCGGGAAGGCCGGACGGGGGAACTGGCCCGTACCGGAGGGGTCCTGGGCGCCCGGGAAGTCGGGGCGCGCGAACTGGCCGGTGGACGCGGGGTCCTGGGCGGCGGGGAACTCCGGACGGGCGAACTGGCCCGTCGTGGAGGCGTTGGCGGAACCGGGCATCGGGGCGTTGTAGTCCGGGCGGGCGAACTCGGCCGTGGAGCCGGGGCCCTGGACCTCGTCGTGCCCGCGCGGCACATCCGGGCCACCACGGCGGCCCGGGTCGGCGCCCCAGCTGGTGCTCGGCGGGAGCCCGGCGGAGGCGGCGGTGCCGGCGCCCGGGAGCTCCGGACGCGGCGCGCCACCGCGCGGCGGCAGCTGCGGCCGCACCCGCGGGGTCACCGGTCCGCCCTGACCCGGCGCCTGGGGCTGCGGACGCTCGAAGCCGTTGCCGCCCTGCGGCGCGCCGGACGGGGTCACCGGTCCGAAGGGGTCGTTCTGCGGGAAGGCGGCGGTGCCGGACTGCGTGGCACCGGCCGGAGCCGCGCCCGGACGGGCCTGGGGCCCGCCGGCCGGACCGCGACCGGCCGCCGGAGCACCGGCGCCGAAGGCGTTCGGGCCCTGCGGTGCCTGACCGCGGCCGCCCTGCTGGCCCTGCTGTCCCTGGGGACGCTGCTGGCCGGAGTTCTCGCGACCGGGCAGCGCGGCGCGCTGACCGCCGCCCGCGACCTGACCGCGCTGCGGGGCCGCGCCCACCGGGGGACGGGCGCCCGTACCGGAGACCGCACCCTGCTGACCGGCCGCACCGGGGATGCCCGGGCCGCCCTGGCCCGGCATCGGAGCGGGCTTCTTGCCGCCCTGGGCCACATCGACCGGGAGCATGACGAGTGCCGTCGTACCGCCGGAGTCGGAGGGACGCAGCTGGATCCGGATGCCGTGTCGCAGGGACAGGCGGCCGACCACGAACAGACCCATGCGGCGCGAGACCGAGACGTCCACGGTCGGCGGCGAGGCGAGCCGCTCGTTGATCGCGGCGAGGTCCTCGGGGGAGAGGCCGATGCCGGTGTCGTGGATCTCGACCAGCACGCGCCCGTCGGGCAGCGCGTGACCGGTCACCTTGACCTTGGTCTGCGGGGAGGAGAACGAGGTGGCGTTCTCCAGCAGCTCGGCGAGCAGGTGCACGAGGTCGTTGACGACGCGGCCGGCGACGTCGGTGCCGGGCACCGACGAGAGTTCGATGCGCTCGTACTGCTCCACCTCGGACGCCGCGGCGCGGAGCACGTCGACGAGCGGGACGGGGCGGGTCCACCGGCGGCCGGGCTCCTCGCCCGCGAGGACGAGGAGGTTTTCGCCGTTACGGCGCATGCGGGTCGCGAGGTGGTCGAGCTTGAAGAGCGAGGACAGCTGGTCCGGGTCGGCCTCGCGCGACTCCAGCTCGGAGATGAGCGAGAGCTGGCGCTGGATGAGGCCCTGCGAACGGCGCGAGAGGTTGGTGAACATCGCGTTGACGTTGCCCCGGAGGAGGGCCTGCTCGGCGGCGAGGCGGACGGCCTCGCGGTGCACGTCGTCGAAGGCCGCGGCCACCTGGCCGATCTCGTCGCGCGAGTGCACGCCGACCGACTCCACCGAGGTGTCGACGTCCTGCGGGTCGGTCTCCGAGAGCTGCTTGACCAGCTCGGGCAGGCGTTCCTGGGCGACCCGGGTCGCGGTGTCCTGCAGGCGGCGCAGCGAGCGGATCATGGAGCGGGCCATGACGAAGGCGCCGACGAGGGAGACGCCGAGCACCAGGAGGATCAGCGCACCGTTGATGATGGCGTCCTGCTGCGACTCGGTCTTGAGCTCGCGGGCCTTCTGCTCCATGTCGTCGAGCAGGGTCAGCTCGATGACCTTCATGGCCGCGAGCTTGGTGTCGTCGGCGTCGTACCAGTCCATCCAGGACCGGTTCTTCTCCTTGCCGAACTGGCCCTCGGTGGTCAGCACGCGGCGGGCGTAGTGGTCGGCGGTGCCGATCTCGCTGTTGCCGTCGCCGAGCGACTGGAGGAGTTCCTCGGGCTTGCCCTGGTAGACGAGTTCGAAGGTCTTCTTGGCCTGGCTCTCGCCGCGCTGGGCGGCCAGGGCGTAGAGACGGTCGTTCTCGCTGAGCTTGCCGGGCTTGTCACCGGTCTCGGGCAGCGCGGCGGCGATGACCGCGCGCTGGATCGAGGCGTACTCCTTGGCGGAGGAGAAGGCGGCCAGGGCGCGCGTGCGCTTGATCATCTCCGGGCTGGAGGTGGCCTGGGCCATGTCCTGGGAGAGCGAGAGCAGCGAGACGATGAGGCCGTTGTACTCGGACACCGTCTGCTGGGCGCTGTTCTGGTACGCCTTCTTGCGGATGTCCTCGATGCCGGCGAGCTGACGGCCGATCTGCAGGACGTTGTTGCGGATCGACTTGAGGGTGTCGTCCTTGTCCTCGGCGCTGTCGATCTTGTCGGTGGCGCTGGCGAAGGCGGTCGCCGCGGCGTCCGTCTGGTCGCGCACACCGGCGACGAGGCTGTTGGCCGGGGCCGGGGCCCCGCCCGCGTTGGCGGCCGCGGCGGCCTTGGCCACCGACAGCGGACCCGCGGACTTGTCGCGCTCCTCCTGGAGCGCGGCGGCCAGGTTGGTGGCCTGCCGGGTCATCGTCGTCAGCAGCTGCATGTGGTCCAGCTGCGCGATGTCGTTCATGGAGTCGTTGATGCGGAAGCCACCGAGCGTGGTGGCGGCAACGACGGGCAGGGTCAGCAGCGACACCAGTCGCGTGCTGATGCGCCAGTTCTGCAGGGCGAGCCGGGAGCCGGGCCCACTGGGGGCCTTCGGTATCGCCTGGTCCCGCTCGGCGGACTCCTCCAGGGCGGTCTTGCCGCTCGCCTTGGCCTTCGTCTTCGCCTTCGAGCCCTTGCCCCGGCCCTTCGCCTTCACGGCGGGGGGCGTGTCGGGGCCACCCGTGCCACCGGCAGCCGGCCCGCGGTTCTGGGCGTGCTGGGGCGAGGAGCCACGGTCGGTCCCGCTGCGCGGCTCCTGCTCCGCCGCAGCGCTGCCATCCCTCTTGAAACGTCCCTGCACTAGCTCGCAACCTCTGGACCAGGCGTCCCGCCGGGAGACCGGTGGGACGGTGTCGAGTCGTGGGGCACTGACGGCCCCATGGTGGTCGTCGGTGACCGGCGCGTGTCCCTCTCCTTGCCACCGCGCTCGGCGCTTGGTCGCGCCGCTTGCGCACCGGCTGATTCCCGCGGCGGTCCCGCGAATTCCAGCACAGTGCCGGATCTCCAACAAGGTGCGAGCGTTCCATCGGAGAGTCGGTGACGGCTTGTGACAGAGGTACTACCGGATGTGGGGTCTCTTTCGGGGTGAACCGGACTTTCCCTGTGCAATCGCTATGATCCACAAGGTGTCCCAGTCGCCATGATCGGGAGCGGAATGGCGCATTCAGTGGCGCAATGTCCGTTTCTGACACTTGAATTGACTGACCGTATTGACCGGAATGCCCGGTCGTAGGTGAGCAAACTCACACAGCCATGGCCATTACTTCCCGGTTCCTCGGGGGATTCAGATGTTTAGCCTGGCCCTTTACAGGGATGGCACGCCCGACAACCGGCGCCCACGAGGTGCGTCCGGCCCACACACCGACCAAGGGTTCCGACACTCCGATGAGCACGCAGAAGACGACGATGATGTTCCGCAACATAGCCAACCCGCGCCGCACCACCCTCGCGCACCTCAAGGACGCCGAGGAGCTGCAGGCGGTTGAGACGCCGGAGCACTCGGTCGACCTGCCCACCCAGACCGCGAACCCGCGCCGCACCGTCCTCATGGACGCCCCGGTGGCCCCCGCCGCGCAGTAACCCCGCGCCGCGCACCGAACCCCCGCACCGCGCGGGAATCGAGCGAAGTGCCCCGGTCCGCCGCGTTAGCCTGGAGTCCGCAGACTCCGGCCCACTCGGGCCACCCAGTGGACGGACAGAGGGGCAGACGCAACACGTGCGCATCGCCAGGTTCTCGATCGACGGAAATGTCGCCTTCGGCGCGGTCGAGGGCGACGCAGCCCCCGGCGCCGAGGGCGGGCTCGTCCTCGACATCATCAAGGGCATCCCGTACGGGGACTTCGAGCTGTCGGGCACGAAGGTCCCGCTCGACCCGTCCTCCCGGGACCGGGTCCGGCTGCTCCCGCCCGTCCTGCCGAGCAAGATCGTGGCCATCGGCCGCAACTACGCCGAGCACGCCGCGGAGCTGGGCAACGAGGTGCCCGACGCCCCGATCACCTTCTTCAAGCCCTCCACTTCGGTGGTGGGCCCCGGTGACCCGATCGCGTACCCCTCCTTCTCCTCGGACGTCCACCACGAGGCCGAGCTGGCCGTGGTGATCGGCCGCATGTGCCGCGACGTCCCGCGCGAGCGCGTCAAGGACGTCATCCTCGGCTACACCTGCGCCAACGACCTCACCGCGCGCGACGTCCAGCAGCGCGAGAAGCAGTGGGCCCGGGCCAAGGGGTTCGACGGAGCCTGCCCCCTCGGTCCCTGGATCGAGACCGACCTCGACCCGAGCGACCTGGCCATCCAGTGCACCGTCAACGGCGAACAGCGCCAGCTCGGCCGCACCAGCGACATGGTCCGCTCCATCGAGGACCTGATCGTGCACATCACCGAGGCCATGACGCTGCTCCCGGGCGACGTCATCCTCACGGGGACCCCGGCCGGAGTCGGCCCCCTCAACGTCGGCGACGAGGTCGCCGTCACCATCGAAGGCATCGGCACTCTCACCAACAAGGTGATCAAGCGTGGTTAACGGACCTGTCCGCGTACGTTTCTGTCCCTCCCCGACCGGTAACCCCCACGTGGGCCTGGTCCGGACGGCCCTCTTCAACTGGGCGTTCGCCCGCCACCACGGCGGTACGTTCGTCTTCCGCATCGAGGACACCGACGCGGCCCGCGACTCCGAGGAGTCGTACGACCAGCTCCTGGACTCGCTGCGCTGGCTCGGCTTCACCTGGGACGAGGGCCCCGAGGTGGGCGGCCCGCACGCCCCGTACCGCCAGTCCGAGCGCATGGACATCTACGCGGACGTCGCGGAGAAGCTCAAGGACGGCGGCTACGCCTACGCGTGCTACTGCACCACGGAGGAGCTGGACGCGCGCCGCGACGCCGCCCGCGCCGCCGGCAAGCCCTCCGGCTACGACGGCCACTGCCGCGACCTGAGCGCCGAGCAGGTGGCGGCGTACCAGGCCGAGGGCCGCGCCTCGATCGTCCGCTTCCGGATGCCCGACGAGACCATCACCTTCACGGACCTGGTCCGCGGCGAGATCTCGGTCACCCCCGAGAACGTGCCGGACTTCGGCATCGTCCGGGCCAACGGCGCTCCGCTGTACACGCTGGTCAACCCGGTCGACGACGCGCTGATGGAGATCACGCACGTGCTGCGCGGCGAGGACCTGCTGTCCTCCACCCCGCGCCAGATCGCCCTCTACGGCGCCCTGATCGAGCTCGGCATCGCGAAGGCGGTCCCGGCCTTCGGGCACCTGCCGTACGTGATGGGCGAGGGCAACAAGAAGCTCTCCAAGCGCGACCCGGAGTCCTCGCTCAACCTGTACCGCGAGCGCGGCTTCCTCCCCGAGGGCCTGCTGAACTACCTCTCGCTGCTCGGCTGGTCCTTCTCCAAGGACCAGGACGTCTTCTCGATCGAGGAGATGGTGGCGAAGTTCGACATCCCGGACGTCAACGCCAACCCGGCGCGCTTCGACCTGAAGAAGGCCGAGTCGATCAACGGCGACCACATCCGCATGCTGGACGTGAAGGCCTTCGCCGAGGCCTGCACCCCCTGGCTGCGCGCCCCGCACGCCCCGTGGGCCCCCGAGGCCTTCGACCAGGCGGCCTGGGAGGCCATCGCCCCCCACGCGCAGACCCGCATGGCGGTCCTGTCGGAGATCACGGCCAACGTCGACTTCCTCTTCCTCGACGAGCCGGTCTTCGACCAGCCCTCGTGGGACAAGGCGATGAAGGGCGAGCCGGCGGCCCTGCTGACCACGGCGCGCGCCAACCTGGAGTCGGCGCACTGGAGCGACCCCGAGTCGCTCAAGCAGGCCGTCCTGAGCGCGGGCGAGGCCCACGGCCTCAAGCTCGGCAAGGCGCAGGCCCCGGTCCGCGTCGCGGTCACCGGGCGCACCGTCGGTCTCCCGCTCTTCGAGTCCCTGGAGATCCTGGGCAAGGACAAGTCTCTGTCCCGCATCGACGCGGCGCTGGCGAAGCTGTCCGCGTAGCACCACCTCGCGTTCCCCCGGGGGCGGCAGCCGCAAAGGCTGCCGCCCCCGGGGCGTTGCGGCGTAGGGTCGGGGCATGCCGATACGCGCGGTGCTGTGGGACATCGACGACACGCTCTTCGACTACACCGGGGCGGACACGGCCGGACTCCGGGCGCACCTGGAGCGGGAGGGGCTCGCCGAGCGGTACGGGGCGCCGCACGAGGCGCTGGCGCTGTGGCGGGCCCACACCGACCGCCACTGGGCCCGCTTCGCCGCCGGGGAGGTCGACTTCCAGGAGCAGCGCCGGGACCGGGTGCGGGACTTCCTCGGGCGGCCGGAGCTGGACGCCGCGGGAGCCGACGCGTGGTTCGGCCGCTATGTCGAGCACTACAAGGCGGCCTGGGCCGTCTTCCCGGACGTGCTGCCCGCACTGGACGCCCTGGCCCACAGCCACCGGCACGGGGTGCTCTCCAACTCCTCCCTCGCCAACCAGGACCCCAAGCTGCGCGACCTGGGCCTGCGCGAGCGCTTCGAGGTCCTGGTGTGCGCCGCCGAGCTGGGGGTCAGCAAACCCGACGCGGCGGCCTTCCTGGCGGCCTGTGCGGCGCTGGGGCTGGCTCCGGGGGAGGTGGTCTACGTGGGGGACCAGCCGGAGATCGACGCCCGCGGGGCGCGCGACGCGGGGCTGACCGCGGTCTGGCTCGACCGCGACGGCGGGAGCGAACCCGTGCGCGGTCCGGCCCGCGTCGCCGTCCCCGAAGGGGTGCACCGGATCACCGGGCTCGCACAGCTTCCGTCACTGCTGGCCGGTGATACCCGTTTTGGAGCACGGTCAGGCATCCGGTAATGTTCTTTCTGCGCCGCCGGTGCGGGCCGCAAGGCCGGAACGGAAGCGCAAAACCAAACAAACCCCCCGCAAGGGGTTGCGTTTTGGTGGGCTATAGTGTAATTGGCAACACGAGGGTTTCTGGTTCCCTTATTCTAGGTTCGAGTCCTGGTAGCCCAGCGCAGTGCAGCAGTAACGCAGTGCTTTGCCCCCGTTGTGTAGCGGCCTAGCACGCCGCCCTCTCAAGGCGGTAGCGCCGGTTCGAATCCGGTCGGGGGTACAGATCCTTCCCGCGAGATCTCCAGGGTCGCACCCGGACGTCACGATGCAGGATCGCTAGGGCCCCCGTTGTGTAGCGGCCTAGCACGCCGCCCTCTCAAGGCGGTAGCGCCGGTTCGAATCCGGTCGGGGGTACTGTCTAGCTGGTCTAGACCACTATGGGCTATAGTGTAATTGGCAACACGAGAGTTTCTGGTTCTCTTATTCTAGGTTCGAGTCCTGGTAGCCCAGCGCAGTAACTGCAAGCAGGCCCCCGTTGTGTAGCGGCCTAGCACGCCGCCCTCTCAAGGCGGTAGCGCCGGTTCGAATCCGGTCGGGGGTACGTACAGGAGAGGCCCTCCGCGATCATCGCGGAGGGCCTCTTCGTCGTTTCCGGACGTCGGGGGCACAAGTACGGACCCGAGGGCGCGCGTTCGGACGTGTGCGGCGTCGTACGCGCCCCCGGGCCCGGGGGAGTGGATGGGTGGGACGGAGGCCGGGAGGGGCTCAGCCGGAGCGGCGCAGCGCCTCGCTCAGCCGGGCGGCCGCGTCGATGACGGCCTGGGCGTGCATGCGCCCCGGGTGCCGGGTCAGCCGCTCGATCGGCCCGGAGACCGATACGGAGGCCACCACGCGGTTCGAAGGACCGCGCACCGGCGCCGAGACGGAGGCCACACCGGGCTCCCGCTCGCCGATCGACTGGGCCCAACCGCGGCGACGTACGCCGGACAGGGCCGTGGCCGTGAACCGCGCGCCCTGGAGGCCGCGGTGGAGCCGCTCGGGCTCCTCCCAGGCCATCAGGATCTGCGCGGCCGAACCGGCCTTCATCGGGAGCGTGGAGCCGACCGGGACGGTGTCCCGCAGGCCCGACAGCCGTTCGGCCGCCGCCACGCAGATGCGCATGTCGCCTTGACGCCGGTAGAGCTGCGCGCTCTCGCCCGTCACGTCACGAAGGTGCGTAAGCACCGGTCCCGCCGTGGCCAGCAGACGGTCCTCGCCGGCCGCGGCGGCGAGTTCCGCCAGCCGCGGTCCGAGGATGAACCGGCCCTGCATGTCCCTCGCCACCATCCGGTGGTGTTCCAGTGCCACGGCCAGGCGATGTGCCGTGGGTCGTGCGAGCCCTGTCGCCGCGACCAGCCCGGCGAGGGTGGCCGGACCGGACTCCAGTGCGCTCAGTACCAGAGCTGCCTTGTCGAGAACGCCGACGCCGCTAGAGTTGTCCATGAAACGATATTCGCGTCTCACACTGTGAAACGCAAGTTCAATTTTTCCAAGAACCAGCGAGTCTGTATGTGCAGGTCCACGAACCACGGGGCCTGAGCTGCCGTCTGTCACGTGGGGTACGGACCGATCGGTGGCAGGAAATCTCTAGAAGCGCCGGCTCTACCAGCCGGCCGGAGGGAAAGCGATGGGTAGGACACTCGCGGAGAAGGTCTGGGACGACCACGTCGTCCGGCGCGCCGAGGGCGAGCCCGACCTCCTCTACATCGACTTGCACCTGCTGCACGAGGTGACCAGCCCCCAGGCCTTCGAGGGTCTGCGGCAGGCGGGCCGCCCGGTGCGGCGCCTCGACCTCACCATCGCCACCGAGGACCACAACACCCCCACCCTCGACATCGACAAGCCCATCGCGGACCCGGTCTCCCGGGCCCAGCTGGAGACGCTGCGCAAGAACTGCGCCGAGTTCGGCGTCCGGCTGCACTCGCTGGGCGATGTCGAGCAGGGCGTCGTCCACGTCGTGGGACCGCAGCTGGGCCTGACCCAGCCGGGCACCACCGTGGTCTGCGGCGACTCGCACACCTCCACGCACGGCGCCTTCGGCGCACTGGCCTTCGGCATCGGCACCAGCCAGGTCGAGCACGTCCTGGCCACCCAGACGCTGCCGCTGGCCCGCCCCAAGACGATGGCGATCACCATCGACGGCGCACTGGCCGAGGGCGTCACCGCCAAGGACCTGATCCTGGCGATCATCGCCAAGATCGGCACCGGCGGCGGCCAGGGCTACGTCCTGGAATACCGCGGCGCCGCCATCGAGCAGCTGTCGATGGAAGCCCGCATGACCATCTGCAACATGTCGATCGAGGCGGGCGCCCGCGCCGGCATGATCGCCCCGGACGCCACCACGTTCGAGTACCTCAAGGGCCGGGACCACGCCCCGGTCGGCGCCGACTGGGACGCGGCAGTCGCCTACTGGTCGACGCTGCGCTCGGACGACGACGCGGTGTTCGACGCGGAGGTCGTCATCGACGGCACCACGCTGTCCCCCTTCGTCACCTGGGGCACCAACCCGGGCCAGGGCGCGCCGCTGTCGGCCAACGTCCCCGATCCGGCTTCGTACGAGGACGCTTCGGAGCGGCACGCCGCCGAAAAGGCCCTGGAGTACATGGGGTTGACCGCCGGACAGCCGCTGCGCGACATCCGCGTCGACACCGTCTTCGTAGGTTCCTGCACCAACGGCCGCATCGAGGACCTGCGCGCCGTCGCGGGCATCATCGAGGGCCGCAAAGTCGCCGACGGCGTACGGATGCTGGTCGTCCCCGGCTCGGTCCGGGTCGCCCTGCAGGCGATGTCCGAGGGCCTGGACAAGGTCTTCACGGAGGCCGGCGCCGAATGGCGGCACGCGGGCTGTTCGATGTGCCTGGGCATGAACCCCGACCAACTGGCCCCTGGTGAGCGCTCCGCGTCCACCTCGAACCGCAACTTCGAAGGCCGGCAGGGCAAGGGCGGACGCACCCACCTGGTCTCCCCGCAGGTGGCCGCGGCCACCGCGGTGCTCGGCCATCTGGCCGCGCCCGCCGACCTGACCGAAGCCACCGCGACCGCCGGAGTCTGAACCATGGAAGCCTTCACCACCCACACCGGCCGGGCCGTGCCGCTGCGCCGCAGCAACGTCGACACCGACCAGATCATCCCCGCCCACTGGCTGAAGAAGATCACCCGTGACGGGTTCGAGGACGGGCTCTTCGAGGCCTGGCGCAAGGACCCGGCGTTCATCACGAACCAGCCGGAGCGCGCGGGGGCGACCGTCCTGGTCGCCGGTCCCGACTTCGGCACCGGATCCTCGCGCGAGCACGCCGTCTGGGCCCTGCAGAACTTCGGCTTCAAGACGGTGATCTCGGCCCGCTTCGCCGACATCTTCCGTGGGAATTCCCTCAAGAACGGCCTGCTGACCGTCGTGCTGCCGCAGGAGACGGTCGATCGGCTGTGGGAGCTGACCGAGGCCGACCCCACCGCCGAGATCACGGTGGACCTGGTCGCCCGGGAGGTCCGAGCCGAGGGCGTCGTGGCCGAGTTCGAACTGGACGACAATGCCCGTTGGCGTCTCCTGGAGGGTCTGGACGACATCTCGCTCACCCTTCAGAACGAAGGGGACATCGCCTCCTACGAAAGCGTCCGCCCGAGCTTCAAACCGCGCACGATTCAGGCCTGATCAGCGCTTATTCACCTTGAGTGAACTCGTCTTGGCCAGTGTGCCCCCCGCCTTCCGGCGGGGGGCACACGCGTTTGTTGAGGCCCCATGAGGCGACAACTCGCCCCAGATGGCACAATCTGTGCATGGAACGCGACAGTCAACTCGAGCTCTACGGACTTGTCGCGGACCGGCTGAAAGAAGCGCACACAAGGGTGCGCTCGCTGCAAGTCCCGGAGGGCGTAAGGATGGCGCTGTCCCGGAAGCTGTTGGTCGCCACGGCAGCGGCGAAGCACGATCTCGCCGATGCGGCAAGGCGCCTGGACAGGTTGATGAAGGACCTCGACGAGGGTCGATTCCCTGAAGGCGACTGATGCGAAGGAACTCCGTAACGGCCTACATCGTTGCGGCACTAGGGTGATTAGCCCGTTTCGTGTTTGATTTGCGGTATATATCCGCCTAACGTGCGAAATAAGCTTGAACACATTCGTTCTGGCGAAGTCTCCGAAGGGGAAGACGTGAACAAGGCGCAGCTCGTAGAAGCGATTGCCGACAAGGTGGGCGGCCGCCAGCAGGCCGCGGACGCCGTCGACGCGGTGCTCGACGCGATCGTCCGTGCGGTGGTCGCCGGCGACCGGGTCTCGGTCACGGGCTTCGGCTCGTTCGAGAAGGTCGACCGCCCGGCCCGTTACGCCCGCAACCCGCAGACGGGTGAGCGCGTCCGGGTCAAGAAGACCTCGGTCCCCCGCTTCCGCGCGGGTCAGGGCTTCAAGGACCTGGTCAGCGGCACCAAGAAGCTGCCCAAGGGCGGCGAGGTGTCGGTCAAGAAGGCGCCCAAGGGCAGCCTGACCGGCGGAGCTTCCGCGACGGTCAAGAAGGCCGCGGCCAAGAAGACCGCCACCGCCAAGAAGGCGGCGGCGAAGACCGCGGTCGCGAAGAAGACCACCGCGAAGAAGACCACCGCCACGGTGGTCAAGAAGTCCGCCGCGAAGACCACGGTCGCGAAGAAGGCCACACCGGCCGCCAAGAAGACCGCCACGGTCAAGAAGGCGGCGGCGACCGCCAAGAAGACGACCGCCACGGCCAAGAAGACCGCTCCCGCGGCCAAGAAGGCCACCGCCGCCACGAAGGCGCCGGCGAAGAAGACGGCGACGCGCAAGGCCACCGCGAAGAAGACCACCGCCCGCAAGAAGTAGACCCACGGGCGACGTCACACACGTCGGGCCGGCCCCCCATGCCAGGGGGGCCGGCCCGCGGTGTTGTCCGGGAGCCCGTGGGGCCCGTGGGGCCCGCGGGGCCCGTGGGGCCCCTTCCGGTGCTACACGAAGGTCTGCAGGGTGATCAGGGTGATCCGCAGCCCCGCGCCCTCGCCCTCGGTCTCGATCCGCACCCGCTGCCCCGCGCGCAGCAGCCGCAGGCCGCCCGCGTCGAACGCCGCGGCCTCGAAGGGCACCGGGGTGCCGTCGTCCAGCAGCACACTTCCGCCGCGGGTCTGGGAGTCGTAGGTGAACGCCGTTGCCTGCATGAGCGCAGCTTAAGGGCTGCCCCGCGGGTCGGGGCGGGCGGCGGTGCGGGTGTCCGCGGTCACCGGACCTCGGGCCGCAGCACGGGCGCACCGGCCCGCAGTCGGGCGCCGTGACGTCCCGTGCGGGGGCCCACGCCCAGCAGCAGCGCCTCCCGCAGGTCCGCCGCCGTATCGACGTCCCTGCGCACGCTGTCGACGCCGCGGAGCGTGATTTCCGCCGCACCCGAGGCGGAATGCCGGGCCCGTGACGGGCCGCCGAAGGCGGGGGCCAATTCGATGCCCGGGGCGGCGGAAAGCAACGTCGTTCCGATTCCTGCCGCATCGGCCAGGAATGCCCGGGGAAATTCCGCCGCGTTATCGAGCACCCGTTGCAATTCCGAAGGCCGTAGCGCGGGCAGATCCGCGTTCATCGCGGCCACCGCGGCCCCCGGCCGGACCTCCCGGACCGCCCCCGCGCCATGGGCCAGCGCCGCGTTGAGCCCGGCCGCCGGCCGGTCCGCCACGATCCGCGCGCCCAGCGCGGCCAGTTCCGCACCGGCCAGCGGGTCGTCCGTGACGACCACCACATCGCGGACCGCCGCGCAGGTCAGCGCCGCCGCCACGGTGTCCTGGGCGAACGCCAGCGCGAGCCGCGGCCGGTCGGCCCCGGCCGCCGCGGCCAGCCGGCTCTTGGCCACGGAGAGCGGCTTGAGCGGGATCACCAGGCTCCAGACGGCGTTCGTGGCCGACCCCTTCCCCCTGGACGTGTCATGGACGCGTTCTCGCACACGCGTCGGCCCATTGTCACCCCCTCCCGGGCAGCCCGGCGGTCCGGCGGCGCGAGCGGGGCGTACGGTGTTCTCGACAGAGACCGGACCCGGAGAGAGACTTGTCCGGGCCGGCCGGGCGCCCGCCGCGCACCGGTCCTAGAGGAAGGTGTCCGAGTGTCCCGCCGCAGAATCGGCTTCTGGTACCGCCTGGCGGCGGTCATCGCGAAACCGCCGCTGGTAGTGCTCTTCAAGCGGGACTGGCAGGGAATGGAGCACATTCCGGCCGAGGGCGGATTTATCACCGCCGTCAATCACAACTCGTATCTGGACCCGCTCTCCTACGCGCACTTCCAGTACAACACCGGCCGGGTGCCGCGATTGCTCGCGAAGGCCGCCCTCTTCAAGGTGCCGATTGTCGGTTCGATCCTGCGCGGATCCGGACAGATCCCCGTCTACCGGGAGACCACGAACGCCCTCGACGCATTCCGGGCCGCCGTCGCCGCGATCGAGCGCGGGGAATGCGTGGCCTTTTACCCGGAGGGCACGCTCACCCGCGATCCCGACCAGTGGCCGATGGCCGGCAAGACCGGCGCCGCGCGGGTGGCCCTGCTGACGAAGGCGCCCGTCATCCCGGTGGCCCAGTGGGGCGCGAACCTCGCGGTGCCGCCGTACGCCAAGGAGAACAAGGTCCGGCTCTTCCCGCGCAAGACCCTCCAGGTGCTCGCCGGACCGCCCGTGGACCTCTCCGAGTTCTACGGCAAGGAACCGACTCCGGACGTCCTCAAGGCCGTCACCGAAGTCATCATGGCGGCCATCACGGAGCTGCTGGAGCAACTGCGCGGAGAGACCGCTCCCGCGCAGCCGTACGACCACCGCAAGGCCAGGGTGGAACAGCGGCGCAAGGCCGCGGGGGAGGGCGAGAAGTGACGCGCACCGTCAAGGCTGCCGTGTTCGGAACCGGCTCGTGGGGCACGGCCTTCGGCATGGTGCTCGCCGACGCGGGCTGCGAGGTGGTCCTGTGGGGCCGCCGCGCCGAAGCGGTCGAGGCCATCAACACCGGCCGCTCCAACCCGGACTACCTCCCGGGCGTCGCCCTGCCCGAGAACCTGCGCGCCACCACGGACGCGGCCGAGGCCGCCCGGGGCGCCGACTTCGTCGTCCTCGCGGTCCCCTCGCAGACCCTGCGCGGCAACCTCGCCGAATGGGCTCCGCTGCTCCCCGCCGACAGCGTGCTCGTCTCCCTGATGAAGGGCATCGAACTCGGCAGCGCCAAGCGGATGAGCGAGGTCATCGAAGAGGTGGCGAAGGTCCCCTCCGAGCGCGTCGCCGTGGTCACCGGCCCCAACCTGGCCCGCGAGATCGCCGCCCGGCAGCCCGCCGCCGCCGTGGTCGCCTGCGTCGACGAGGGCGTCGCCCAACGCCTCCAGACCGCCTGCCACACCCCGTACTTCCGCCCGT
Organism: Streptomyces sp. NPDC059917; assembly: GCF_042730635.1. Lineage (NCBI taxonomy): Bacteria > Bacillati > Actinomycetota > Actinomycetes > Kitasatosporales > Streptomycetaceae > Streptomyces > Streptomyces sp. NPDC059917. The sequence continues at coordinate 53,974 of NZ_JBHWLC010000034.1, read as the reverse complement.
ACACCAGCACCGACGTCATCGGCTGCGAGCTCGGCGGCGCCGTCAAGAACGTCATCGGCCTCGCCGTGGGCATCGCCGACGGCATGGGCCTGGGCGACAACACCAAGGGCTCCCTGATCACCCGCGGCCTGGCCGAAGCCACCCGGCTGGGCCTGGCCATGGGCGCCGACCCGCTCACCTTCTCGGGCCTCGCGGGCCTCGGCGACCTGGTCGCCACCTGCTCCTCGCCGCTCTCCCGGAACCACACCTTCGGCACCAACCTCGGCCGCGGGATGACCCTGGAGGAGACCATCGCGGTCACCAAGCAGACCGCGGAGGGGGTCAAGTCCTGCGAGTCCGTGGCCGATCTGGCCCGCCGCCACGCGGTGGACATGCCCATCACGGACACCGTGGTCGACATCGTCCACCACGGCAAGCCGCCGCTGGTGGCCCTGAAGGAGCTCATGGGACGCAGCGCCAAACCGGAACGCCGCTGACTCCGTTCCGGTACACGGACCGGGTACCCTCGGACCGATATGAGCAGCCAGAACTCTTCCCAGAGCCCTGACCAGCAGGGTCGCAAGCCGCGCGTGGCCGTCGTGTTCGGCGGCCGCAGCTCCGAACACGCCATCTCGGTCGTCACTGCGGGCGCGGTTCTGCGTTCCATCGACCGGTCCAAGTACGAGGTGCTGCCGATCGGCATCACCACGGACGGCCGGTGGGCCCTGACGGCCGACGAGCCCGAGCGGATGGCCATCGCCGACCGCAAGCTCCCCAGCGTCGAGGACCTGGCCGACTCCGCCGGGGGCACCGTGGTGCTCCCGGTCGACCCGGCCAGCCGCGAGGTCGTCTACACCGAACCCGGCGTCGTGCCCAAGGCGCTGGGCGAGGTCGACGTCGTCTTCCCCGTCCTGCACGGTCCCTACGGCGAGGACGGCACCCTCCAGGGCCTCCTCGAACTGTCCGGCATCCCCTACGTCGGCTCGGGCGTCCTCGCCTCGGCCGTCGGCCAGGACAAGGACTACATGAAGCGGGTGTTCACCTCCTTCGGGCTGCCGGTCGGCCCGTACGTGACCATCCGCCCCCGCGAGTGGGAGCACGACGAGAGCGCCGCCCGCGAGAAGATCGTGGCCTTCGCCGCCGAACACGGCTGGCCGCTCTTCGTGAAGCCGGCCCGCGCCGGGTCCTCCATCGGCATCACCAAGGTCGACGACCCGTCCGGCCTCGACGACGCCCTCAAGGAAGCCCAGCGCCACGACCCGAAGGTCATCGTGGAGGCGCTGCTGCGCGGCCGCGAGATCGAGTGCGGAGTGCTGGAGTTCGAGGACGGTCCGCGCGCGAGCGTGCCCGCCGAGATCCCGCCGGTCTCCAGCCACGACTTCTACGACTTCGAGGCGAAGTACATCGACTCCGCCTCCGGTCTGGTCCCCGCCCCGCTGACCCCGGAGCAGACCGCGGAGGTCCAGCGCCTCGCGATCGAGGCCTTCGAGGCCGCGTCCTGCGAGGGCCTGGTGCGCGCCGACTTCTTCCTCACCGAGGACGGCACCTTCGTCATCAACGAGATCAACACGATGCCGGGGTTCACCCCCATCTCCATGTACCCGCGGATGTGGCAGGAGACCGGCGTCGCGTACCCGGAGCTGGTCGACCGCCTGATCCAGGCGGCCCTGCGCCGCTCCACGGGGCTGCGCTAGCACGCCCGCGCCACGACGCACGAGCGACCGCCCGCCGGGTCACGGATCCGGCGGGCGGTTCTCAGTGGGCGCAGGGGGGAGCGGTCAGTAGGAGGAGATGCCCTCGGGCACCGTCTTCTTGACCGCGGCCGACAAGGGCACCAGGAGACCGGCGTCCTTGGCGTGCTCCTTGTCCACCGTGACCTCGGTGTACGCCAGGCGCAGCCCGGTGGTGAAGCGGAAACCGCCACCGTCGAGCTGCTCCAACAACCACCCCACGCCGTTCACCTCGACGCCGTCCTGCGCGGGATCCGACATCGCGGGGGGCTTGGGGATACCGCACCGCAGTACGATCGCCGAGCCGCCCCACGCGGCGGTCAGGTCGGAGGACGGTTCGGCGGGCGAGCGCTTCAGGCCGGCCACCGTCTCCGGGAGCTCCTCGTGCAGCGCGGCACAGAGCCCCGCGACCGCGGCGGGCGGCGTGGGGGGCGGAGCCACCCGGGCCCCGGCGGTACCCGGGGAGCAGCCCGCGAGGACTGCCACGGCGAGTACGGCCATCGGGGCGGGCAGGGCCAGCAGACGGACGGGCCGGTGGTGGAGGGACATCACCGGCCAAGAGTAGACGGGGGCTACAAATGGACGACCGGGCAGGTCAAGGTGCGGGTGATGCCCTCCACCTGCTGGACCTTCGCGACCACCATGCGGCCGAGTTCGTCCACGGTGTCGGCCTGGGCCCGCACGATCACGTCGTACGGCCCCGTCACGTCCTCGGCCTGGATCACCCCCTGGATCCGGCCGATCGACTCGGCCACCACCGATGCCTTGCCCACCTCGGTCTGGATGAGGATGTACGCCTGTACCACGGAACCTCCAGAGCGGCCGCGAGGATCATTTCCCCTAATCTTCGGGTGGGAAATCCCGGGCCCGGGGAGAAAGGGACGCCACGGTACCGCGTCGCCGAGCGCCACGGGGAGACCCGGGGGCCCGGTGCCACGCGCAGCGGGGCCTACGGGGAGCAGAAGTTGACGTATCTGTTGACGGTACCCAGAGCTGGGACGGCTCGCGACCGCGAGCGGACTGGGCCAGAAGGAGCACAGCGATGAAGGGCACTGTCGGCGAGCTGGGGGAGTTCGGGCTCATCAAAGAGCTGACCTCACGGCTGACCACCACCCCCGCGGTCCGGCTCGGACCCGGTGACGACGCCGCCGTCGTGTCCGCGCCCGACCGGCGGGTCGTGGCCAGCACGGACATCCTGCTGGAGGGACGGCACTTCCGGCGCGACTGGTCCACCGCCTACGACGTCGGCCGCAAGGCCGCCGCGCAGAACCTGGCGGACATCGCCGCCATGGGCGCCGTGCCGACGGCGCTGCTGCTCGGCCTCGTCGTACCGGCCGAGCTGCCGGTCACCTGGCCGACCGAGCTGATGGACGGACTGCGCGACGAATGCCAGGTCGCCGGCGCGGCCGTGGTCGGCGGGGACGTCGTGCGCGGGGACACCATCACTGTGGCCATCACCGCCCTCGGCGACCTGCGCAACCACGACCCCGTGCTGCGCTCCGGCGCCCGGCCCGGCGACGTCGTCGCCGTCACCGGCTGGCTCGGCTGGTCCGCGGCGGGCTTCGCGGTGCTCTCCCGGGGGTTCCGCTCCCCGCGGGCCTTCGTCGAGGCCCACCGGCGCCCCGAACCGCCCTACCACGCGGGCCCCGCGGCCGCCGGACTCGGCGCCACGGCCATGACCGACGTCAGCGACGGCCTGGTCGCCGACCTCGGCCACATCGCCGAGGCCAGCAAGGTCCGCATCGACCTGCGCTCGGCCGCCGTCGACATCCCGACCCAGATGCACGACATCGGTCAGGCCGTCGGCGTGGACCCGCTCCAGTGGGTGCTCACCGGGGGAGAGGACCACGCGATCGTGGCCACCTTCCCGCCCGACGTGAAGCTCCCGGCCCGCTGGAAGGTCATCGGCGAGGTGCTCAACCGGTCCGCACTGCCCCAGGTCACCGTGGACGGCGCGCCCTGGACCAGCACCGGCGGCTGGGACCACTTCGGCGCCGACCCGGCGCAGGAACCCCCGCGATGAGCGGTGCGCCACCGCTGTGCCTGACCGTCGCCGGATCCGATTCCGGCGGCGGGGCGGGCATCCAGGCCGACCTCAAGACCATGCTGGCCCTCGGGGTGCACGGGATGAGCGTGGTCACCGCCGTGACGGCCCAGAACTCCCTCGGGGTGCGCGGGGTGTGGGAACTGCCCGCCGAGGCCGTGACGGCCCAGTACCGGGCCGTGGTGGACGACATCGGGGTCGGGGCGGTCAAGACCGGCATGCTCTCCTCGGCGGTCCTGGTGGAGACCGTGGCCGCGCTGCTGGCCGGGACCGCGGCTCCGGCCGTGGTGGACCCCGTCGGGGTCTCCAAGCACGGCGACGCACTGCTCGCCGCGTCCGCGCTGGAGGCCGTCCGCACGCTGCTGCTGCCGCGGGCCACCGTGGCCACCCCGAACCTCGACGAAGTGGCACAGCTCACGGGCGTGCGGGTGGAGAGCGAGGACGACATGCGGCGGGCCGCCGGTGCGGTCCTCGGGTACGGGCCGCGCTGGGCCCTGATCAAGGGCGGCCACCTCGCGTCGGGCCACCAGGCCGTCGACCTGCTCAGCGACGGCTCCACGGAGCTGTGGCTGCGGGCGCCCCGCCACGACAACCGGCACACGCACGGCACCGGCTGCACCCTGGCGAGCGCGATCGCCGCGGGCCTGGCCAAGGGCCTGGACGTCCCGGCGGCGGTCACCGGCGCCAAGGACTACGTCACGGGCGCCATCGCGTCCGGCTTCGCCCTCGGCGCGGGCATCGGCCCGGTGGACCACGCCTGGCGGTGGCGGTCACGGGACTGAACCGTCCCACGACGTCGGACGGCCGCCCCGGCAGTGGTTGCGGGGCGGCCGTCCGTACGCGGTCCGAGGCCGTGCCCGGACAAAGGCAAAAGACCGGCCCACCGAGGTGGACCGGTCTTTTTGGCAACCGGAAAGGGCTGCGCTACGACGACGGAAGGCGTCAGCGCGAGACCTTGCCGGCCTTGATGCACGAGGTGCAGGCGTTGAGGCGCTTCGGCGTCCCATTGACCACGGCACGGACGCGCTGGATGTTCGGGTTCCAGCGACGGGAGGTGCGGCGGTGCGAGTGGGAGATGCTGTTGCCGAAGCTCGGCCCCTTGGCGCAAACGTCGCAGTTGGCAGCCACAGGTCACTCCAAAGACTTCAGATGCAATTACAGTGAAACCGGCGCACCGGAATCAGAGATCTGAAGTGGTTTGCCGGGGGAATGGCCCGACTCTCATCGGGCAACCGGAGCAGCATACAACGACTGCGTCCGTCCAAGAAAACTACCATGGCAGCCGCGGACCCCGTCCCGGGTGCACCCCTGATCCCGGGCCGTCCTTCGTTACCCTGCGGTGAACCCTCGCCCGCCCAAGGAGGAACACCCGGTGCCGCACGAGCCGCACAGCCTGGACGCCGACGCGGTGCGCACCTGGAGCTCCCTGACCCTGGCCGCACTGGGCCGGGCCCGCGAGGACATCGACGCGATCAACGTCTATCCGGTCGCCGACGCCGACACCGGGACCAACCTCTACCTGACCGCCTGCTCGGCCGCCCGGGCGCTGGAAGCCGCCTTCGACGCCCCCGCGGATGTGAGCGAGGGCACAGCCCCGGGCGGCGACGGCGGCGGATCCGCCACCACCTCGCTGGGCGAGGCCGTACGGGCCTACGCCCACGGAGCCCTCACCGGGGCCCGCGGCAACTCCGGGACGATCTTCGCGCAGCTGCTGCGCGGGGTGGCCGACGTACTCGGCGGGGAACCCCGCGCGACGGCGTCGGGCGGACTGCTGGCCGGGGCGCTCGCCCGGGCCGCGGAATCGGCGTACCAGGCCGTCGCACACCCCGTCGAGGGGACCATGCTCACCGTCGCGGCCGCCGCCGCGACCGCCGCCGGCGCCGCCGAGGCGGCCGCCGGGAGCGCGGCCGACGTGGCGCGCGCCGCCTACGAGGGGGCCCGCGCCGCCCTCGCCGAGACCCCGGGGCAGCTGGCCGCGCTGGGCCGTGCCGGGGTCGTCGACGCCGGGGGCTGCGGGATCGTCGCCGTGCTCGGGGCGCTGTGGCAGGCCCTGTCCGGGCAGGAGGTGCCGCTGGAGCCGGTGCGCGGGCGGGCCGTGGCCGTACCGGCGCAGCCGCAGCCCTGCGACGAGGAGCCGGACGGCCCCGGGTACGAGGTGACCTACCTGCTCGACGCCCCCGACCCGGCCGTCGACCTGCTGCGCGGGACGCTGGACGCCCTCGGCGACTCGCTCGTGGTCGTCGGCGGCGACGGCCTGTGGAACGTCCACGTCCACGTCGACGACCCCGGCGCCGCCGTGGAGGCCGGAGTGGTCGCCGGACGCCCCTACCGGATCCGCATCACCCACTTCGGCGACGAACGCCGCCGCGCCCGCACCGAGCGCGCCCAGCGGGCCGTGGTCGCCGTCGTCCAGGGCGAGGGCCTGGCCGGGCTCTGCCAGGACGCGGGCGCGACCACCGTGCTCGCCCTGCCCGGCGAACCGCCCGCCGCCGCCGAGATCGCCGCCGCCGTGCGGCGCGCCCACGCCCGCGAAGTGGTCCTGCTGCCCGGCGGCGCCGAACAGCGCGCGGCCGCCGCGGCCGCCGCCGAACAGGCGCGCGCCGACGGCGTACGGGTCGCCGTCATCCCCACCCGGTCCGCCGTCCAGGGCCTGGCCGCCCTCGCCGTGCACGACCCGGACGCCAGCTTCGACGAGGACGTCGTCGCGATGACCGCCGCCGCGGGGGCCACCCGCCACGGCGAACTCGCCATCGCCGAACGGCAGTCCTTCACCTCGGCCGGCATCTGCCAGGCCGGGGACGTCCTCGGGCTCATCGACGGCGACGTCGCGGTCATCGGATCGGAACTGGCGCAGACCGCCGAGGCCGTCCTGGAACGGATGCTGGGCTCCGGCGGCGAACTCGTCACCCTGGTCCTCGGCCCGGAGGTGCCGGACGCGCTCGCCGCGCGCCTGGAGGCGTACGTGCAGCACGGACACCTGGCCGTGGACACCCTCACCTACCGGGGCGGCCGCTACTCGGCGCCCCTGCTCATCGGCATCGAATAGGCGCCGGGCGGCGGGCCGCCGCCGGGCCGCCTCCGGGTCGCGTGCCCGCGTTGTCACAGGGATGGTGTGCAATGAACGGGTGCCCGCGCTCGACGAAGATCTCAAGAAGACCCTCGGCCCCGCCACCGCCAAGGTGCTGGCCGAGCAGCTCGGCCTGCACACGGCCCTGGACCTGCTGCACCACTACCCGCGCCGGTACGCCGAGCGCGGGGAGCTGACCTCCCTGGCGGAGCTGGCCGACCAGATCGACGAGCACGTCACCGTCGTCGCCCAGGTCGCCGACGCCCGCGTGCTCACCTTCAACGGGGGGCGCGGCAAGCGGCTGGAGGTGACCATCACCGACGGCAGCGGCCGGCTCCAGCTCGTCTTCTTCGGCGCGGGCGTCCACAAACCGCACAAGGACCTGCTCCCCGGCAGCCGCGCGATGTTCGCGGGCAAGGTCTCGATGTTCAACCGCAAGCTCCAGCTCGCCCACCCGGCCTACGAGCCCCTGGGCCTGGACGCCACCACGGCCGAGGCGGTCGACGCCTTCGCCCAGCAGCTGATCCCGATCTACCCGGCCTGCAAGCAGCTGGAGTCGTGGAAGATCGCCAAGGCGGTCGACGCGGTCCTGCCCAGCGCCCGGGAGGCCGTGGACCCGCTGCCGCCCGCGCTGCGCGAGGGCCGCGGCATGCTCCCGCTCACCGAGGCGCTGCTCGCGATCCACCGGCCCCGCACCAAGGCCGACGTCGAAGCCGCCCGCCAGCGGCTCAAGTGGGACGAGGCCTTCGTCCTCCAGGTCGCCCTGGCCCGGCGCCGCCACGCGGACACCCTGCTGCCCGCCGTCCCGCGCCGCCCCGCCCCCGGCGGCCTGTTGGACGCCTTCGACGCCAAGCTCCCCTTCACCCTCACCGACGGCCAGCTCACGGTCTCCCGCGAGATCTTCGACGACCTGGCCACCGACCACCCCATGCACCGCCTCCTCCAGGGCGAAGTGGGTTCGGGAAAGACGATGGTCGCCCTGCGCGCGATGCTCGCCGTCGTCGACTGCGGCGGGCAGGCCGCGATGCTCGCGCCCACCGAGGTGCTCGCCCAGCAACACCACCGCTCGATCACCGAGATGATGGGCGAACTCGCCGAGGGGGGCCTGCTCGGCGGCTCCGACCTGGGCACCAAGGTGGTCCTGCTCACCGGCTCGATGGGCACGGCCGCGCGGCGCCGGGCGCTCCTGGACCTGGTCACCGGCGAGGCCGGGATCGTCATCGGCACGCACGCCCTGATCGAGGACAAGGTCAAGTTCCACGACCTCGGCCTCGTCGTGGTCGACGAACAGCACCGCTTCGGCGTGGAGCAGCGCGACGCGCTGCGCTCCAAGGGCAAGCAGCCCCCGCACCTGCTCGTGATGACCGCGACCCCGATCCCGCGCACGGTCGCGATGACCGTCTTCGGCGACCTGGAGACCTCCGTCCTGGACCAGCTCCCGGCCGGACGCTCCCCGATCGCCACCCACGTGGTGCCCGCCAAGGACAAGCCGCACTTCCTCGCCCGGGCCTGGGAGCGGGTCCGCGAGGAGGTGGAGAAGGGGCACCAGGCGTACGTGGTGTGCCCGCGCATCGGCGACGGCGAGGACGACCCGAAGGCCGCCAAGAAGAAGGCCGCGGCGGAGGAGGACGGGGAGAGGCGCCCGCCCCTCGCCGTCCTGGAGATCGCCGAGCAACTGGCCGGCGGCCCGCTCGCCGGGCTGTCCGTCGAGGTGCTGCACGGCCGGATGGACCCCGCCGACAAGGACGACGTGATGCGCCGCTTCGCCGCGGGCGAGGTGAAGGTGCTGGTCGCCACGACCGTCATCGAGGTCGGGGTGAACGTACCCAACTCCACGGTGATGGTGATCATGGACGCGGACCGGTTCGGGGTGTCCCAGCTCCACCAGCTGCGCGGTCGCGTCGGCCGCGGCTCCGCCCCCGGGCTGTGCCTGCTGGTCAGCGAGATGCACGAGGCCAGTCCCGCCCGGGCCCGGCTCGCCGCCGTCGCCGCCACCCTCGACGGCTTCGAGCTCTCCCGGATCGACCTCGAACAGCGGCGCGAGGGGGACGTCCTCGGCCAGGCCCAGTCGGGCGTGCGCTCCTCGCTGCGGATGCTGTCCGTCATCGAGGACGAGGAGGTCATCGCGCAGGCCCGCGAGGAGGCCACCCGGGTCGTCGCCGAGGACCCCGAGCTGACCGGGCTGCCCGGCCTGCTGACCGCGCTCGACGCGCTGCTCGACACCGAGCGCGAGCAGTACCTGGAGAAGGGCTGACCAGGAGGTCCTATCGTGGAGCCGCGAGCATTCCCTGAGCGAAGGACCTCCACATGACCCGCGTGATCGCCGGCAGCGCCGGTGGGCGACGCCTCGCCGTGCCGCCCGGCACCGGCACCCGGCCCACCTCCGACCGGATGCGCGAGGGCCTCTTCTCCACCTGGGAGTCGCTGCACGGAGTCCAGGGCGCCCGGGTCCTCGACCTGTACGGCGGCTCCGGCGCGGTCGGCCTGGAGGCCCTCTCGCGCGGCGCCGCGCACACCCTCCTGGTGGAGGCCGACGCCAAGGCCGCCAAGGCGATCCGCGACAACATCGCCACCCTCGGCCTGCCGGGCGCCGAGTTCCGGGCGGGCAAAGCGGAGCAGATCGTCGCGGTCCGGGCGCTCGGGGACCCGTACGACATCGTTTTCCTGGACCCGCCGTACGAGGTCGCACATGACGATCTTGCGGAGATCCTGCTCACACTCCGGTCGAATGCCTGGCTCACCGACGATGCGCTCGTCACCGTGGAACGCAGCACCAGAAGCGGTGCGTTCCCCTGGCCCGACGGTTTCGAGCCGCTCCGCTCCCGGCGGTACGGCGAAGGCACCCTTTGGTACGGTCGCGCCGCCTTCACCAGCGAAGAGTCATGATGCCCGCACCGGAGAGCGAGGGACTTCAGTTGCGCCGCGCCGTCTGTCCGGGGTCGTTCGACCCCATCACCAACGGACACCTCGACATCATCGGCAGAGCCGCCAGGCTCTACGACGTCGTGCATGTCGCCGTGATGATCAACCAGTCGAAGCAGGGCCTTTTCACCGTCGAGGAGCGGATCGAGCTGATCCGCGAGGCCACCGCCGGCTACGGGAACGTCGAGGTCGAGTCCTTCCACGGGCTGCTCGTCGACTTCTGCAAGCAGCGGGACATCCCCGCCATCGTCAAGGGCCTGCGCGCCGTCAGCGACTTCGACTACGAGCTCCAGATGGCCCAGATGAACATGGGCCTGACCGGGGTCGAGACGCTCTTCGTGCCGACCAACCCGACCTACAGCTTCCTGTCCTCCTCCCTGGTCAAGGAGGTGGCGACCTGGGGCGGCGACGTCTCCCACCTGCTGCCGCCCTTCGTCCACGCCGCGCTGATGGAACGACTGCACGGCAACTGACGCCGCCTGACGCGCTGCCGGGGGCCACCCGGTGGCCGTACAGTCGACCCGTCCGTCTCAGGAACCGCCCGAGGCCGAGAGAGTGCGAGCCGCCGTGGACGTGCAGAAGAAGCTCGACGAGATCGTCGCGTCGGTCGGTGGCGCCCGGTCCATGCCGATGTCCGCCTCGTGCGTGATCAACCGCGCCGAGCTGCTGGCCCAGCTCGACGAGGTGCGCCAGGCGCTGCCCGGCTCCCTGGCCCAGGCGCGGGAGCTGATCGGCGGACGCGAGCAGATGGTCGAGGAGGCCCGCCGCGAGGCGGACCGGATCATCGAGTCCGCGCACGCCCAGCGGGGCTCGCTGGTCTCCGACACCGAGGTCGCGCGGCGCTCGCAGGGCGAGGCGGACCGGATCCTGGCCCGGGCCCGCCAGGAGGCCGAGGAGATCCGCGCCGAGGCCGACGACTACGTCGACAGCAAGCTCGCGAACTTCGAGGCGGTCCTCTCCAAGACCATCGGATCCGTCGACCGCGGCCGCGAGAAGCTGCTCGGGCGCGGCCCCGGGCTGGACGCGCACGGCTTCGCGGACCCGGAGGCGCCGGAGCGCAGCCACGACCCCGAAATCCAGCGCGGCCAGGCCGACGCGTACGTCGACACCAAGCTGGCCACCGTCGAGGCGGTGCTGACCAAGACGCTGGAGGCGGTCGGCCGCGGCCGCCAGAAGCTGCTCGGCCGACTGCCCGCGGACGACCTCGGCGCGCACATGGCGGCCCAGGACGCGGCCGGCGGGCAGCAGCACACGAGCGACGCGGACTTCCTGGCGGGCCTGGCGGAGCCGGCCGCCGTGATCCCGCAGCAGTCCCAGCAGCCGCGGGAACCGGTGTACGAGGCCTACTCCTACGAGCAGCAGTCCCCGCAGCCGGCGGCGCCGGACGGGTACGGCTACCAGGACCCCTACGGCTACCAGCAGACCCCGCAGCAGCCGGACCCGTACGCCGCGTACCAGCCCCAGCACCAGGGCGGCGGGCACCAGCAGCCGGACCCGTACGCCGCCTACGAGCAGCCCGGCCAGCCGCAGCACCAGCAGCACCAGCAGCCCGCCCAGCAGCACCAACAGCCCGCGCAGCAGGCGCTCGACGAGACCAGCTTCTTCGACACGAGCATGATCAACCTGGACCAGCTGCGCCAGTACGAACAGGGCCGCTGACCGGGCCCCGTCGGCCCCGCGGTCCCGGATTGGGCTCAGAGCGAAGCGGCGGGTATCCTGGCTCTTCGGTCGCGCGTATGCGACGCGATCCTTGCTGCCCGCAAGCGGCAAACAGCTCGGCGATTTCGAAAGCAGGACCAGCCCTGAACACCCACCTCGATCACCGCAACCCCCTCGTGTTCGATACGCACGAGCTGGGTCGGCGTCCTGGTGCGTTGCTGCGGTTGACCCGTGAGATCGCGGCGCCGGGGGACTTCGGTCTCGCCGACGTCATCGGAGTGCCGGAAGGCGCGCCGGTCCAGCTGAGGCTCCGGCTGGAGTCCGTCATGGAAGGGGTGCTTGTCACAGGCACCGCCCGTGCACAGGCCACCGGAGAATGCGTAAGGTGTCTGGAGGCTGTGGAGGCCAAGGTCTCCGCGGACTTCCAGGAGATGTTCTCGTACCCTGACGCCGACGACCGGGGCCGTGTGAAAACGGAACCGGGCGACGACGTTGAGAATGACGAGGACACGCTCTTCATCGAGGACGGCTTGTTCGACCTCGAATCCGTGCTGCGTGACGCGGTGGTGCTCGCACTGCCGCAGCAGCCGGTGTGCCGGGAGGACTGTCTCGGGTTGTGTTCCGACTGCGGAACCAACCTGAACGACGACCCGGACCACCACCATGACGCCACCGACATCCGTTGGGCGGCGTTGCAGGGACTCGTCGTGACCGATCAGGACGACGAGAAGGACAACATGAGCGGCGCCGCATCTGACGTCCAGCGCGCCGCCGAGAAGCAGGAGAAGTAGCCGTGGCTGTTCCGAAGCGGAAGATGTCGCGCAGCAACACGCGCCACCGCCGGTCGCAGTGGAAGGCTGCGGTCCCCACCCTGGTTTCGTGCGAGCGTTGCCAGGAGCCGAAGCTCCAGCACATTGCGTGCCCGAGCTGCGGCACCTACAACAAGCGCCAGGTCCTCGAGGTCTGAGCGGCTGGTGAGAGGCGCAATGTCTGAGCTTGCCGGCGGCCAAACGCAGGCAGACACGAACAACGCGGCCTCGTCCCACACGCTTCTGGAAGGGCGGCTCGGGTATCACCTCGAGTCCGCCCTTCTGGTGCGTGCACTGACCCACCGTTCGTACGCGTACGAGAACGGCGGTCTGCCCACCAACGAGCGGCTGGAGTTCCTAGGGGACTCCGTGCTGGGCCTGGTGGTCACGGACACGCTCTATCGGACCCACCCGGACCTGCCGGAAGGCCAGCTGGCCAAACTGCGGGCCGCTGTGGTCAATTCGCGTGCGCTGGCGGAGGTCGGGCGCGGGCTCGAACTCGGTCTCTTCATCCGGCTCGGCCGGGGCGAAGAAGGCACGGGCGGCCGGGACAAGGCCTCCATCCTCGCCGACACGCTCGAAGCGGTGATCGGCGCGGTCTACCTCGACCAGGGTCTCGACGCGGCATCGGAGCTGGTCCACCGGCTCTTCGATCCGTTGATCGAGAAGTCCTCGAACCTCGGCGCAGGCCTGGACTGGAAGACCAGTCTCCAGGAACTGACCGCGGCCGAGGGACTCGGTGTGCCCGAGTACCTGGTCAGCGAGACGGGACCGGACCACGAGAAGACCTTCACCGCTGCTGCTCGCGTCGGTGGTGTCTCGTACGGCACCGGCACCGGCCGCAGCAAGAAGGAAGCGGAACAGCAGGCTGCGGAGTCCGCATGGCGCGGTATCCGCGCCGCCGCGGACGAGCGGATCGCGGCGGAAGCCGCTGCCGCCGCCGCACCGGCTGTCGCCGAGGCTCCGGCCGAGGACGGCGGGGCGCCGACGCCCGCCGACCCGACGCCGACGGCCTGACTTCCTTCCGGATTTTCCCCGCCCGCCCCTGCTCCGGCAGGGGCGGGCGGACCCGTTTCCGGGCCCTGTGCCGCGCGGCGCTAAGCTCGGGGCGACGTCGAGAAGGAACGCCCGCCCAAGGAGACACCGTGCCCGAGCTGCCCGAAGTCGAAGTCGTGCGGCGCGGGTTGGCGCGCTGGGTGGCCGGACGGACGGTCGACTCCGTGGAGGTGCTGCACCCCCGCGCGGTACGCCGCCACCCCGGGGGCGGCGCCGACTTCGCCGCGCGCCTGGCGGGCCGGACCATCGGCGCCCCGCAGCGGCGCGGCAAGTACCTGTGGCTGCCCCTGGACGACCGGGACCTGTCCGTACTGGCCCACCTCGGCATGAGCGGCCAGCTCCTGGTGCAGCCCACCGGGGCCCCGGACGAGAAGCACCTGCGCATCCGGGTCCGCTTCGACGACTCCACCGGGACCGAGCTGCGCTTCGTCGACCAGCGGACCTTCGGCGGGCTCTCCCTGCACCCGACCGTCGCCGACAGCGCCGAAGGGATCCCCGACGTCATCGCGCACATCGCGCGCGACCCCCTGGACCCGGCCTTCGACGAGGCCGCCTACCACGCGGCGCTGCGCGCCAAGCGGACCACGCTCAAGCGGGCCCTGCTGGACCAGTCCCTGATCAGCGGCATCGGCAACATCTACGCGGACGAGGCGCTGTGGCGCGCCAAGCTGCACTACGAGCGCCCCACCGGCACCCTCGCGCGCCCCCGGAGCCGGGAACTCCTCGGCCACGTCCGCGACGTGATGAACGCGGCCCTCGCCGTCGGCGGGACCAGCTTCGACAGCCTCTACGTCAACGTGAACGGCGAGTCGGGCTACTTCGACCGCTCCCTGGACGCCTACGGGCGCGAGGACGAGCCGTGCCGGCGCTGCGGCACGCCGATGCGCCGCCGCCCCTGGATGAACAGGTCCAGCTACTTCTGCCCGCGCTGTCAGCGCCCGCCGCGCGCCTCGTCGTAGGACTGCCGGGCGGCCAGCACCGGAGTCATGCTGCCCTCGACGAAGTGGATCAGTGACAGCAGCCGCTCGGCGATCTCCCGGCCCAGCGGCGTCAGCTCGTAGTCCACGCGCGGGGGGTTCGTCGGCTGCGCCTCGCGGTGCACGATGCCGTCGCGCTCCAGCGCGTGCAGGGTCTGGGAGAGCATCTTCTCGCTCACTCCGTCGACCCGGCGGCGCAGTTCGTTGAAGCGGCGCGCTCCGTCGTAGAGGGCGCCGACCGTCAGGCTGCCCCAGCGCCCGGTGACGTGCTCCAAGGTCTCCCGGGACGGGCAGGCGCGCGCGAAAACATCGAACGGCAGATCGGCCGCTGCGGCACTTTCGGTACAGACAGGGGTCTCCATGAGGAACAGACTACTCCTGCGCAGCGCTAACCAACAGATTGCGCTTTCCAAAAGTTAGTGCTTACCTTCTCTCAACGCACCACCACGTTCCAGAGGAGATCCACCGTGTCCGCTCCGCTCCCCACCCCCGTCGTCTCGATCGCCTACCACTCCGGCTATGGGCACACCGCCGTCGTCGCCGAGGCCGTCCGCGCCGGAGCCGTCGACGCGGGTGCGACCGTGCACCTGATCAAGGTCGACGAGATCGACGACGCCCAGTGGGAACTCCTCGACGCCTCCGACGCGATCGTCTTCGGTTCCCCGACCTACATGGGCACCGCGTCCGGCGCCTTCCACGTCTTCGCCGAGGCCAGCTCGAAGCGCTGGTTCGCCGACGCCTGGCAGGACAAGCTGGCGGCGGGCTTCACGAACTCCGCGTCCAAGAGCGGCGACAAGGGCAACACCCTGGACTTCTTCCAGACGCTCGCCGCGCAGCACGGCATGAACTGGATCAACCTGGGCCTGAAGCCGGGTTGGAACTCCAGCACGGGTTCCGAGAACGACATCAACCGCCTCGGCTTCTTCGACGGCGCCGCCGCGCAGAGCAACTCCGACCAGGGCGTCGAAGGCGTGCACAAGGCGGACCTGCTGACCGCCGAACACCTCGGCCGCCGCGTCGCCGAGACCACCCGCGTCTTCCTCGCGGGCCGCGTCGCCGTCGCCGCCTGACCCGCGCGGAGCGCGGTCGCCCCGGGCGGGGAGTCGGTCAGAAGCCGAAGTCCTGGGTCCACCACGGGCCGCCGGAGGCGAAGTACGCCCCGACGCCGAGGGTGCGGTACTCGCAGTTGAGGATGTTGGCCCGGTGTCCCGGGCTCTCCATCCACGCCTTCATCACCGCGTCGGCGTCGCCCTGGCCCCGGGCGATGTTCTCCCCGCCGAGGCTGGTGATGCCGGCGTTCGACGCGCGGTCCCACGGGGTCTTCCCGTCCGGGTCGGTGTGGTCGAAGAAGCCGCGCACGGCCATGTCCTTGCTGAAGGCGCCGGCGAGGGCGGCCAGCGGCGGGTTCGCGCGCACCGGACCGCAGCCCGCCTTGGCCCGCTCCACGTTCACCAGCGTCAGCACGGCGGCCTCCTCGGAGGACCCCCCGCCGGAGGTCGGCGCGGAGGGCTCGGCGGGCGGCGGATCGGCCGGCTTCGGCGGCTTGGGTGCCGCCGGTACGGGCGTCCGCGCGGCCTTCGTCGAAGGTGCGGCCGAGGGGGAGGCCGACGCAGAAGCGGAAGCGGAGGGGCTCGGCGAGGCCGACGGCGAGGGGGAGCCTGAAGGGCTCGCGGAGGCGCTGCCGGACGGGGACGTGGCGTCGGGGGAGCGGCCGGAAAGGTTCGCCAGGCCGCCCTGCTCCGTCGGGTCCGAGGCGCCGGCGGCGTCCTTGTGCGCGGCGCCCTTGGCCTCGGCCTTGCCGTCCGAGCCCTGGCCGACGTAGGGGAAGGTCCCGCCGACGGGCACCAGGCCGGTGGTCACGGCCGCGGTCCCCAGGACCACTGCCACGCAGGCGCCGAGCAGGCCGGTGCGCACGGCGAGACCGCCGCGGCCGTCGCGCTGCGGCGCGGGGAGTCGGTGGCGTCCCATCGGCTGTGCCTTCCAAGATCAACCGTTACTCGCCCAAATGGGTGAGCATTGAGGCGCGACTGTAGCCCATGGCGTGCCGGGGGCGAGGTGACCGGAATCCGATTGCCCGGTTAGCGTTCACGCATGAATGAACATGTCCGGGTGACCGCCTGGGTACGCGGCCGGGTACAGGGAGTGGGCTTCCGCTGGTTCACCAGGGCCAATGCGCTGGAGATCGGCGACCTCGTGGGCTTCGCGCTCAACCTCGACGACGGGCGGGTACAGGTCGTCGCCGAAGGTCAACGTGAGAATTGCCACCGGCTGCTCGACTGGCTCCGCTCCGCCGACACGCCCGGGCGGGTGGACGGGGTGACCGAGATCTGGGGCGTTCCGCGGGGCGGCTATGACGGGTTCGCCATCCGGTGATCGTGCGCTGATCGCATCTACATACCGCCGGAACTGCGCATACGTTGCCGAGTGTGGTCATGAGTGGAAGGCTCGGAGGTGTGGACGATCTCCGTCCCCCTTGCGGGAAACGGGCTGCCCGCCGATACAGGGCGTGATCGTGTTGACCGTCAAACTTTTTGGTGAGACGCTGGAAGCCCCGCGCACCTGAGCTGTTTGGCAGTGTTGGCAGTATTTAGCGCAGTGACTGACAGCCACTGCCGGACAACGCGGGTGCGATTCCCTCACGACCCACACCGCTTCGGTCGGTCACTCAGTGTGGAGGACCATCCATCATGGCAAAGGCGCTTCTCGGTTACGTCGGCGGTTCCGACCCGCGACTCCTCGCCGAGATGCGACGGCTTCAGCAGCGCGTCCAGGACCTCGAGTCCGAACTCGGACGGATCCAGTCCGAGAATGACGCTCTGAACGCGGCCGCCGCTCAGCACGGAGACTTGCTGCTGGACAGCATCGACATCGACGTACCCCAGGCGGAGCCTGCGCTCACCTGATTCGCGATTCGTCGCTGTGACTGTCAGCCCGCCCCTCTCGACTGTCAGCACCGCTTGATCTGCAAGGGACGCTTCGGCGTCCCTTCTTTCTTTCCCGGCGTCCTCGCCGACTCCGCCGTTCTCCCCATTGCGCCAGGTGGGGGGCCATTTCCTTTAACGTCAGATGTGCCCTGCACCTTCATGGGCGAAACCGAACGTGAAAGGTAGAGTCCGGCGGCGTGCACCTCAAGGCCCTGACCCTGCGTGGTTTCAAATCGTTCGCGTCCGCCACCACCCTGCGTTTCGAGCCGGGCATCACCTGTGTCGTCGGCCCCAACGGCTCGGGCAAGTCCAATGTGGTGGACGCACTCTCCTGGGTCATGGGCGAGCAGGGGGCCAAGTCCCTGCGCGGCGGCAAGATGGAGGACGTCATCTTCGCCGGGACCACGGGGCGGCCGCCGCTCGGCCGCGCCGAGGTCTCGCTGACCATCGACAATTCCGACGGCGCACTGCCGATCGACTACGCCGAGGTCACCATCACCCGGATCATGTTCCGGGGCGGCAGCAGCGAATACCAGATCAACGGGGACACCTGTCGGCTCCTGGACATCCAGGAGCTGCTCTCCGATTCCGGCATCGGCCGCGAGATGCACGTCATCGTCGGTCAGGGCCAGTTGGATTCCGTCCTGCACGCCGATCCGATGGGCCGCCGCGCCTTCATCGAGGAGGCGGCGGGCGTGCTCAAGCACCGCAAGCGCAAGGAGAAGGCGCTGCGGAAGCTGGACTCGATGCAGGCGAACCTCGCACGGGTCCAGGACCTGGGCGACGAACTGCGCCGCCAGCTCAAGCCGCTGGGACGGCAGGCCGCGGTCGCCCGGCGGGCCGCCGTCATCCAGGCCGACCTGCGGGACGCCCGGCTGCGGCTGCTCGCGGACGACCTCGTCATCCTGCGCGACGCGCTCGACGCGGAGCTCGCGGACGAGTCCGCGCTCAAGGAGCGCAAGGAGTCGGCCGAGGCGGAGCTGGCCGGGGCGCTGCGCCGGGAGGCCGAGTTGGAGGAGGCCGTGCGCGTGCTCGCGCCGCGCCTGCAGCGGGCCCAGCAGACCTGGTACGAACTGTCGCAGCTGGCCGAGCGGGTGCGCGGCACGGCGTCGCTGGCCGGTGCGCGGGTCCGCAGCGCCACCGCTCCCGTCGAGGAGGAGCGGCGCGGCCGCGACCCCGAGGACCTGGAGAAGGAGGCCGGCCGGATCCGCGACCAGGAAGCGGAACTGACGGCCGCGCTGGAGGCCGCGACCCGCGCGCTGGAGGACACCTCGGCGCACCGGGCCGAACTGGAACGCGCGCTGGAGGGCGAGGAGCGTCGGCTGCGGGACGCGGCGCGGGCCATCGCCGACCGGCGCGAGGGCCTGGCCCGGCTGACCGGACGGCTGGGAGCGGCCCGCTCCCGGGCCGGGGCCGCACAGGCGGAGATCGACCGGCTGGTCGCCGCCCGGGACGAAGCGGAATCCCGGTCGGTGGCGGCGCGGGAGGAGTACGAGGCCCTCGCCGAGGAGGTCGGGGCGCTGGACGCCGGTGAGGCCGCGGCCGCGGAACACGAGGCCGCACGGGCCGAGCTGACCGCCGCGGAGGCCGCGCTCTCCGCGGCGCGCGACGCACTGGCCGCGGCGCAGCGATCCCTCGCGGCCGTGTCCGCGCGCAGGGAGGCGCTGGCGCTCGGCCTGCGGCGCAAGGACGGCACCGCGGCGGTGCTGGCGGCCCGGGAGCAGTTGGCGGGCCTGCTCGGCCCGGCGGCGCAGCGGCTGTCGGTGGCCGCGGGGTACGAGGTCGCGGTCGCGGCGGCACTGGGCGCGGCGGCCGACGCCCTCGCCGTGACCTCCCCGGCGGCGGCCGCCGCCGCGATCCGACACCTGCGCGACGCGGACGCGGGCCGGGCGACCTTCCTGATCGCCCCGACGGCGCTGCCCGCCCAGCCACCGGCCCCGGCGGCCGGCGCGCCCGGGGACGTACCGCCCGCCCAGGTGCCCGGACCGAGCGCCCCGGTCCCCGCCCCCGGCGCGGAACCGGCCCGGGAGCCGGACCGCGCGGGGGCCGTGCGGACCGTGGGGACGCGGGCCCCGGACCCCGTCGCGGCCCCGGCTCCCGGCGGGTCCGGCCTGGCCGTGGCCGAGCTGGTCGGCGGGGAGGCCGGGCTGCGCCGGGCCGTGGCCCGGGTGGTGCGGGACTACCGGGTCGTGCCGGAACTGGCCGACGCGGAGGCGCTCGTGGCCGAGCACCCCGAGCTGATCGCGGTGACCGCGGGGGGCGACGTACTGGGGGCGCACCTCGCCCAGGGCGGGACGGCCGGAGCGCCCAGCCTCATCGAGGTGCAGGCCGCGGTCGACGAGGCGGACGCCGACCTGGCCGCGCTGGAGGTCGAGTGCCGGGAGCTGGCCGGGGCCCGCACGGACGCCGAAGCCCGGCGCCGCGCGTGCGCCGACCGGGTCGAGGACCTGGCCGAGCGGCGCCGCGCGGGCGAACGGGCGAAGGCCGGGGTCGCCCAGCAGCTCGGTCGGCTGTCCGGCCAGGCCAAGGGCGCGGCGGGCGAGGCCGAGCGCTGCGCCGCCGCGGCGGCCACGGCGCAGGACGCGCTGGAGCGGGCGCTGGCCGATGTCGAGGAGTGCGCCGAACGGCTCGCGGTGGTCGAGGAGATGCCCGGCGCCGAGGAGCCGGACGCCTCGGCCCGCGACCGGCTCGCGGCGGACGGCGCCAACGCCCGGCAGACCGAGATGGAGGCGCGGCTCCTGCTGCGCACCCACGAGGAACGGGTCAAGGCGCTGGCGGGCCGGGCCGATTCCCTCGACCGCGCGGCCCGGGCGGAGCGCGAGGCCCGTGCCCGGGCGGAGCGGCGCACGGCCCGGCGGCGCCACGAGGCCCGGGTGGCCACGGCGGTGGGCGACGGCGCCCGCCAGCTGTCGGCGCACATCGAGGTGTCGCTGGCCCGCGCGGACGCCGAGCGCCGGGCCGCGGAGTCCGCGAAGGGCGTCCGGGAGGGGGAGCTGGCGCAGGCCCGTACCCGGGGTCGCGACCTCAAGGGCGAACTCGACAAGCTCACCGACTCGGTGCACCGCGGCGAGGTGCTCGGCGCCGAGAAGCGCCTGCGCATCGAGCAGGTGGAGACCAAGGCGCTGGAGGAGTTCGGGGTGACGGCGGCCGGTCTGGTCGCCGAGTACGGACCGGACCAGCCGGTGCCCGCCACCGAGCCCGCCGAGCCCGCCGAGCCCGGCGGCGCGCCCGGCGAGATCGAGGAGCGGGACGGCGGGGGAGCGGAGCGGGGCGCGCGGGAGAGCGCCGCGCCGTCCGTTCCCTACGTCCGGGCGCAGCAGGAGAAGCGGCTGCGGGCCGCCGAACGGGCGTACCAGCAGCTCGGCAAGGTCAATCCGCTCGCTCTGGAGGAGTTCGCGGCGCTGGAGGAACGGCACAAGTTCCTGAGCGAGCAGCTCGAAGACCTGCGCAAGACCCGTGCCGACCTCCTTCATGTCGTGAAGGAGGTCGACCAGCGCGTCGAGCAGGTCTTCACCGAGGCGTACCACGACACGGCCCGCGAGTTCGAGGGCGTCTTCTCGCGGCTCTTCCCGGGCGGCGAGGGGCGGCTGGTGCTGACCGATCCCGACAACATGCTCACCACCGGCGTGGACGTGGAAGCCCGCCCGCCGGGCAAGAAGGTCAAGCGGCTCTCGCTGCTCTCCGGCGGCGAACGCTCGCTGACGGCCGTGGCCCTGCTGGTCTCCATCTTCAAGGCCCGGCCCAGCCCGTTCTACGTGATGGACGAGGTCGAGGCGGCCCTGGACGACACGAACCTGCAGCGGCTGATCCGGATCATGGAGGAGCTCCAGGAGAGTTCCCAGCTGATCGTGATCACGCACCAGAAGCGGACGATGGAGGTCGCCGACGCGCTCTACGGGGTCTCGATGCAGGGCGACGGGGTCTCCAAGGTCATCAGCCAGCGCCTGCGCTGAGGGACCGCTGGAAGCTCATTTATTCAAGAAGTGAAGCCATCGAGGCTCCATGCACCTGCCTCGGCCCGTCAGGTGCGGGACGAGGGCCGGACGGAGCGAAGTTCGGGCGATGTCTTGACTTAATAAAATGAAGACATAGGCTCGCTCCCGCTCGTCCTTCCTTTCGGGTGGTGGCCGATCTTGAACTGTGCGCCACTGGAAGGAATCACCCCCCACATCCGCCCGTCACCGCAGCCGGGCACGCAGGAGCAGACCTTGACCAGCACAGCGCAGGCGTCCTCGTCGGGCGGCGGACGTGCATCGCAGCCCGAGCACCTCGGTCACGTCATCTTCATCACCGCCGCCGCGGCGATGGGCGGCTTCCTCTTCGGATACGACAGCTCCGTCATCAACGGCGCCGTCGAGGCCATCCGGGACCGCTTCGACGTCGGCTCCGCCACCCTCGCCCAGGTGATCGCCGCCGCACTCATCGGCTGCGCCCTCGGCGCGGCCACCGCGGGCCGCATCGCCGACCGGATCGGCCGCATCCGCTGCATGCAGATCGCGGCCGTCCTCTTCACCGCGAGCGCCATCGGTTCCGCCCTGCCGTTCGCCCTCTGGGACCTGGCCGTGTGGCGCGTCATCGGCGGCTTCGGCATCGGCATGGCCTCGGTCATCGGCCCCGCCTACATCGCCGAGGTCTCGCCGCCCGCCTACCGCGGCCGCCTCGCCTCCTTCCAACAGGCCGCGATCGTCATCGGCATCGCCATCTCCCAGCTCGTCAACTGGGGCATCCTGAACCTCGCGGACGGCGACCAGCGCGGCAAGGTCGGCGGACTGGAGGCCTGGCAGTGGATGCTCGGCGTGATGGTGGTCCCGGCCGTGCTCTACGGGCTGCTGTCCTTCGCGATCCCCGAGTCTCCGCGCTTCCTCGTCTCGGTGGGGCGGATGGAGAAGGCCAAGACCGTCCTGCGCGAGGTCGAGGGCGAGAACATCGACGCCGACGCACGGGTCCGCGAGATCGACAGCGCCATCCATTCGGAGCAGAAGTCCAGCTTCAAGGACCTGCTCGGCGGCCGCTTCGGCTTCCTGCCGATCGTCTGGATCGGCATCGGCCTCTCGGTCTTCCAGCAGCTCGTCGGCATCAACGTGATCTTCTACTACAGCTCCTCGCTGTGGCAGTCGGTCGGCATCGACCCGAGCTCCTCGTTCCTGTACTCCTTCGAGACCTCCGTCGTGAACATCATCGGTACGGTGATCGCGATGGTGTTCGTGGACCGGATCGGGCGCAAGCCGCTGGCCCTCATCGGCTCCGTGGGCATGACGATCTCCCTCGCGCTGGCCGCCTGGGCGTTCTCCTACAAGGACACCAGCGGCGGCGACATCGCCCTGCCGCACGCCCAGGGCCTGGTGGCCCTCATCGCCGCCAACTTCTTCGTCCTCTTCTTCGCCCTCTCGTGGGGCGTGGTGGTCTGGGTGCTCCTCGGCGAGATGTTCCCCGGCCGGATCCGCGCGGCCGCCCTCGGCGTGGCCGCCGCGGCCCAGTGGATCGCCAACTGGGCCATCACGGTGTCGTTCCCGACGCTCTCGGACTGGAACCTGTCCGGTGCGTACGTGATCTACGCGGTCTTCGCCCTGCTCTCGATCCCCTTCATCCTCAAGTGGGTGCCGGAGACCAAGGGCAAGGCGTTGGAGGAGATGGGGTAACCAATCCCCGCCACCGCCCCGTCTCCCCCGGTACTGCCCCGGCTCAGTCCTTGAGCCGGGGCAGTACCCGTTGGCACAGCAGCTCCAGGCTGCGCTGCCCCTCGTCCAGCGGCATGCCGCCGCACAGCGGGTGCAGGACCAGGTTGCCGGCCTCGCCCGCGCCCCGGGCGTACGTCACCGCCTCGTCCGGGGTCAGGATCCGGTAGACCCCCTCCGCGCGCAGCTCCTCCACGGTCCGCGCGCCGGAGCGCACCGCCGAGCGGATGTCCTTGGACTGCCAGGAGGCGTACATGCCCGCCTCGTGCAGGAAGTGGTGGCCGTACTGCGCCCACGCGCGGTCCGGGTCCTCGGCGATGTGCAGCAGCGGCGTCTCGGCCGCGGGCATCATGCAGAAGCCCTCGGTGCCGTACTCCGCCAGCCGCGCGAGGTAGTACGCCTCCAGCTCCGGCAGGTGCGCGCTCGGGAAGAACGGCAGTCCGAGCCGGGCCGCGCGCCGGGCCGCGGCCTGCGAGCTGCCGCCGACCAGCAGCAGCGGGTGCGGCCGGGTGAAGGGGCGCGGGGTGACCTTCACGGTGCGGCCGCGATAGGTGAAGGGCTCTCCGGTCCACGCCTGGAGCAGGGTCTCCAGCAGTTCGTCCTGGAGCCGGCCGCGCCTGCCCCACTCGACGCCGTGCTGCTCGTACTCCGCGGGCCGGTACCCGATGCCCGCCACCGTCACCAGGCGCCCGCCGCTCAGCAGGTCCAGGACCGCGATGTCCTCGGCGACCTTCAGCGGGTCGTGGAGCGGCCCGATGATCGCCGAGACCGTCACCGCGATCCGGCGGGTGGCGCCGAAGACGGCGCCCGCGAAGGCGAAGGGCGAGGGCAGCCAGTTGTTGTCGGTGCCGTGGTGCTCCTCGGTCTGGAGGGTGTCGACGCCGTGCTCGTCGGCGTACCGGGCCATCTCCAGCGCCGCGCGGTAGCGGGCGGAGAGGGTCTCGGGCGTGCCGTGCGGGTCGATGAGGTTGAACCGGGCCACGGTGATGGGCATGAAGAAGTCCCCCTTCGCCTTGCTGCTCGTGGTGACGGGCCGGGCGAAGGGGGACGTTAGCTGACGCGGCGTCAGTTGGACAGGGATCCGGCGGGCACGGGCTCCTCGGCGGGCGCGGCCGCGGCCGGGGCCGCCGTGCGCGGGAGGACGGCGTACAGCAGTCCGGAGGTCACGATGCCAGCCGCCCAGCCGAGACCGTTCTCGCCGATCCAGCTGTCGGCGAGCGGCCCGCCGAACCAGTCGACCTTGGTGAACAGCAGGCCCACGACCAGCGCGACCCCCCACGCGGTCATGGCCTGCCAGGCGTAGCCGCCCTTGTACCAGTAGGCACTGGTGCGCCCCGTGTTCAGCAGCGCGGCCCCGTCGTACGTCCGCCCGCGCAGCATGTCCAAGCCGAAGACGCCGATCCACGCGGAGAACGCCACGGCCAGCAGGGTCAGGAAGGAGATGAACGACCCGAAGAAGCTGGTGGCCACGACCATCAGCAGGAAGCCGAAGACCAGGCTGATGACGGCGTTGACACTGACGGCCCAGGCACGCGGGACCTTGATGCCGAGGGTCTGCGCGGTGAAGCCGGCCGAGTACATCGACATCGAGTTGATCAGCAGCATCCCGACCAGGGCCACGAGCAGGTACGGAACGGCGATCCAGACGGGCAGCAGCTCGCCGATGAAGGAGACCGGGTCCTGCGCGGTGGCGAGGTCCGGGGTGCCGACCGCCATGACCGCGCCCATCAGGACCATCGGGATGACGACCACGGCCGCGCCGCCGATCGTCGCGCCGACCATGCCCCTGGAGGAAGCGGTGCGCGGCAGGTACCGCGTGAAGTCGGGGCCGGAGGGCACCCAGCTGATCCCGCCCGCCGCGATCGTGCCGATGCCCGCGACCATCATCGCGGTCGAGCCGGCCGGCTTGTCGAAGACCGCGGACCAGTCGGTCTCGGCGATCAGGTAGCCCAGGACCAGCACGCTGAAGGCGCCGAAGAGGTACGTCGACCACTTCGAGCACACGCGCAGCGCGTTGATGCCGAGCCCGGAGACCAGGAAGGTGCAGCCGACGAAGAGCAGCAGCGTGACCACGATCAGCGCGGTGTTCTTGTGGACGTCGAAGAGCAGGTCCAGGACGGTCAGCATGGCGAAGGCGCCGCTGACCGCGTTGATCGTCTCCCAGCCCCAGCGGGCGACCCAGATGAGCGCGCCGGGGAAGAGGTTGCCGCGCTGGCCGAAGACGGCGCGCGAGAGGGCCATGCCCGGGGCGCCGCCGCGCTTGCCGGCTATGGATATCAGCCCGACGATCCCGTAGGAGAGCACGGGCGCCGCGACGGCGACGACGAGGACCTGCCAGAAGTTCAGCTTGTTGAAGATCACCAGCCCCGCGCCCATGGTCAGCAGCAGCACGCTGATGTTGGCGGCGACCCAGGTCGGGACGAGTTCACGGACGCGGCCCGTGCGCTCGCCGTCCGGGACGGGTTCGAGGCCGCGGGTTTCCATCGCGGTCTCTGTGGCGCCGTCGGCGGGCTCGGCAGACATGCGGTACTCCGGGAGTGGCTGGAGGGCGGGGGAGGTCGACCATCATCGTAGATTTGAGGTGAAAAGCTCAAATAGAGGCTTACGCCCCTTGGCTGATTCGCCAAGGTCCGGGGTCCGGGCCGACGGTGACCGATACTGGGTTGGTTATGGAAATCCTGATCCTTGCTGTAGTCATCGCCCTGGTCGCGGTCGGCGCGATCAGCGGGCTCGTGGTCAGCAGCCGCAAGAAGAAGCAGCTGCCCCCCACGGCACCGTCGAGCACGCCGACTATCACTGCCCCGCCCGCCGAGCCGCAGGTCGGGGACGACGCCGCATCCACGGTGGACGAGCCGCGGCGCACGATCGAGGAGGTCGTGCTCCCCGAGGGGGAGACCGCCGCCGACTCGCCGGTCGCCGTCGAGGACCCCGTCGTCGCGGCGCCCGAGGCGCCCGCGCTGGACGTCCCCGAGCCCACCGCGGGCCGCCTCGTCCGGCTGCGCGCCCGGCTCGCCCGTTCGCAGAACTCGCTGGGCAAGGGGCTGCTGACGCTGCTCTCCCGCGAGCACCTCGACGAGGACACCTGGGAGGAGATCGAGGAGACGCTCCTCATCGCCGACGTCGGCGTCACCCCCACGCAGGAGCTGGTGGACCGGCTGCGCGAGCGGGTCAAGGTCCTCGGCACCCGCACCCCGGCCGACCTGCGCGCCCTCCTGAAGGAGGAGCTGCTGACCCTGCTCGGCACCGACTTCGACCGCGCCGTCAAGACGGAGAGCGGCGTCGACACCCCGGCCGTCGTGATGGTCGTCGGCGTCAACGGCACCGGCAAGACCACCACCACCGGCAAGCTCGCCCGCGTCCTGGTCGCGGACGGCCGCAGCGTGGTCCTCGGCGCGGCCGACACCTTCCGCGCCGCCGCCGCCGACCAGCTCCAGACCTGGGGCGACCGGGTCGGCGCGCGCACGGTGCGCGGTCCCGAGGGCGGCGACCCGGCGTCGATCGCCTACGACGCCGTCAAGGAGGGCATCGCCCAGGGCGCGGACGTCGTGCTGATCGACACCGCGGGCCGCCTGCACACCAAGACCGGCCTGATGGACGAGCTGGGCAAGGTCAAGCGGGTCGTGGAGAAGCACGGCCCGCTGGACGAGGTCCTGCTGGTCCTGGACGCCACCACCGGGCAGAACGGCCTGACCCAGGCCCGTGTCTTCGCCGAGGTCGTGGACATCACCGGCATCGTGCTGACCAAGCTCGACGGCACCGCCAAGGGCGGCATCGTCGTCGCCGTCCAGCGCGAGCTGGGCGTCCCGGTCAAGCTGGTCGGCCTGGGCGAGGGCCCGGACGACCTGGCGCCCTTCGAGCCGGAGGCCTTCGTCGACGCCCTGATCGGCGACTGACCCCCGCACCGGCCACCCGGCCGTACGGCCCCCGGGGCCCCCGCGCCACAACGGCGCGGGGGCCCCGTCGCGTCGGGGCCGGGGCCGCGGGCGGCGCCGGCCGGGGCGTCAGCGGCTGAAGCGGTGGCAGATGTAGGCCAGCGTGCCCAGCAGCAGCCGGGCCTGCGGGGGGCCGCCCGCGGAGTCGAGGGTCGGCGGGCGCAGCCAGATCACCGGGCCGAGCCCCGCGTGGTCGGAGGGCGGGGCCGTGACGTGGGCGCCCGTGCCCAGCGCGCGCAGGTCGAGGTCCGCGTCGTCCCAGCCCATCCGGTACAGCAGCTGCGGCAGCTCGGCCGCCGCCCCCGGGGCCACGAAGAACTGGGCCCGCCCGTCCGGGGTCGCGGTCACCGGACCCAGCGGCAGACCCATCCGCTCCAGCCGCACCAGCGCCTGCCGCCCGGCCTCCGCGGAGACCTCGATGACGTCGAAGGAACGTCCCGCCGGGAGGAGCACCGCCGCGCCCGGGAACTCGCCCCAGGCCTCGGTCACCTCGTCCAGCGTGGCCCCCGCGGGGACCACCGCCCCGAAGTCCAGCGGGTGCGCCCCCGGGGCCGCGCAGCGCGCGTTCCCGCAGGAGCAGTCCCGGCCGGGGGAGGCGGCCCGGGCGCCGGGAACCGCGTCCCAACCCCACAGTCCGGTGTACTCGGCCACCGCTGTGCATTCCGACATCCGGCCGCGGCGCCGAGTGCCGGACCGGAACTCCTTGGTGCTCCGGCTGCCGCCGATCGTGAAGCCCATGCCCATGCCCCCTCCAACGGGTCGAGCGCGCCGGTGGTTACGACATCACCGCGACGCGGTCGTCGACCGTGCGGCACACGGGCCACGCCCGGCGCACTCCTCGCCGTGCGCGCCCCGGCGTACACCGCTGCGCCGACTGCGGGTCATCCCGTGTCAAGTGAATCGTGCTTGGCGCGTGGCGAGTTCATTCGAAGGGGTGGCGAATGGTGGCGATTCCGCAAACGGCCTCGCGGTAGGGGTGATCGTAGGATTACTTTCAGTGCACGAACCCCCGAAGGTACGCCCGTCCGTGGGTATGCCGGAGGCAATGTGTGAAGGGCTTGTGAAGGCCCCATGTGGCTCACCCGGGCCCGGCCAGGGTTTCGTGTGAAAGAGGCTGAGCGGATGGGGGCGTTCCAGTGAGCGGCAGCGACGCAAGCGGAGACGCAAGCGGAACGGACGCGGACTCCGACGTCCGGGGCCGCGCCGAGGACCCCCGTCCCAACGAGCAGCTGACGTCGTGGTTCGTCCGCAGCGGCTGGTCCAAGGGCGAACTCGCCCGCCAGGTGAACCGCCGCGCCCGCCAGATGGGCGCCCACCACATCAGCACCGACACCTCCCGGGTCCGCCGCTGGCTCGACGGCGAGCAACCGCGCGAGCCCGTCCCGCGCATCCTCTCCGAGCTCTTCTCCGAACGCTTCGGCAGCGTCGTCGCCATCGAGCAGCTCGGCCTGCGCACCGCGCACCAGACCCCCTCCGTCTCCGGCGTGGACCTGCCCTGGGCGGGCGACCAGACCGTCGCGCTGCTCGGCGAGTTCTCCCGCAGCGACCTGATGCTCGCCCGCCGGGGCTTCCTCGGGACCTCGCTCGCGCTCTCCGCCGGCCCCGCCCTCATCGAGCCCATGCAGCGCTGGCTCGTCCCCGCCCCGGCCGCCGACCCGGGATCGCGGGAGGCGGGACCGGCGGGCTCCCGGCCCGGCGCCCTCGGCGGCTACCGGCCGCCCCGGCTCTCCGAACCGGAACTCGACCTGCTCGAAGCGACCACCGTCATGTTCCGCCAGTGGGACGCCCAGTGCGGCGGCGGCCTGCGCCGCAAGGCCGTCGTCGGCCAGCTCCACGAGGTCACCGACCTGCTCCAGGAGAACCACCCGGCCCCGGTCATGCGGAGGCTCTTCAAGGTCGCCGCGGAACTCGCCGAACTCGCGGGCTGGATGAGCTACGACATCGGGCTGCACCCCACCGCGCAGAAGTACTTCGTGCTGGCCCTGCACGCCTCCAAGGAGGCCGGGGACAAGCCGCTCGGCTCGTACATCCTCTCCAACATGAGCCGCCAGATGATCCACCTCGGCCGCCCCGACGACGCCCTGGAGCTCATCCACCTCGCCCAGTACGGCAGCCGCGACTGCGCGGGCCCCCGGACCCAGGCCATGCTGTATGCGATGGAGGCCCGCGCCTACGCCAACATGGGCCAGCCCAGCCGCTGCAAGCGGGCCGTCCGGATGGCCGAGGACACCTTCGGGGACGCCGTCCTGGACGGCGAGACCGAGCCGGACTGGATCCGCTTCTTCTCCGAGGCCGAACTGAGCGGCGAGAACGCCCACTCCTACCGGGACCTCGCCTACGTCGCGGGCCGCAGCCCCACCTACGCCTCGCTCGCCGAACCCGTCATGCGGCGGGCGGTGGAGCTCTTCTCCAAGGACGAGGAACACCAGCGCTCCTACGCCCTCAACCTGATCGGCATGGCCACCGTCCACCTGCTCCAGCGCGAGCCCGAGCAGTCCGCGGTCCTCGTCGACCAGGCCCTCGACGTGGCGCGAAAGGTGCGCTCCGAACGCGTCAACACGCGGCTGCGCAAGACCGTCGACACCGCCGCACGTGAGTACGGCCACGTCGCCGAAGTCGTCCAGCTCACCGACCACCTCGCGGCCCGCCTCCCGGAGTCCGCGGAAGCCGTCTGAGGCCCTCGACGGCCCACCCCCGAGGCCCCGGCCGCGGCGGTCCTCCCGTGTAGCCCGATCAGGCTCCCCCGCGCCAGGTCATCCGGAGGACGGCCGCGGCCGGCTCGCTGTGCCCCCGTTCATGGACGCGTAACACGCCCGACCTCTTCGTCATCGGCGCGAAACACCCAGCGGCGCCGCCGGAAACCGGCCTGCGCGAATCTCAGGGCCAATAACCGGCCAGCCCCGGTCAGCTCCCCGGACCGGGCCCCTTTGACGCCGCTCAGGTTTTCACGATCGCCCGCACGCGAACGTACCGACGACGAGGAGACGCCGATGGCATCAGCCATCACGACCCTCGCGGCAGACGCCCCGACGCTGTCTGCCGCGAACACCGGGTTCATGCTCATCTGCTCCGCCCTGGTCATGCTGATGACCCCGGGTCTCGCCTTCTTCTACGGAGGCATGGTCCGCGTCAAGAGCAGTCTCAACATGCTGATGATGAGCTTCATCAGCCTCGGGATCGTCACGATCCTCTGGGTCCTCTACGGCTTCAGCCTCGCCTTCGGCACCGACAAGGGCTCCCTGATCGGCTGGTCCTCCGACTACCTCGGCCTCAGCGGCATCGGGATCACCGAGCTGTGGGACGGCTACACCATCCCGGTCTACGTCTTCGCCGTCTTCCAGCTGATGTTCGCGATCATCACACCGGCCCTGATCAGCGGTGCGCTCGCCGACCGCGTCAAGTTCAGCGCCTGGGCCCTCTTCATCACCCTCTGGGTCACGATCGTCTACTTCCCCGTCGCCCACTGGGTGTGGGGCACGGGCGGCTGGCTCTTCGAACTCGGCGTCATCGACTTCGCGGGCGGCACCGCCGTCCACATCAACGCGGGCGCCGCGGCCCTCGGCGTCATCCTCGTCATCGGCAAGCGCGTCGGCTTCAAGAAGGACCCGATGCGCCCGCACAGCCTGCCGCTCGTGATGCTCGGCGCGGGCCTGCTCTGGTTCGGCTGGTTCGGCTTCAACGCCGGTTCCTGGCTCGGCAACGACGACGGCGTCGGCGCCGTCATGTTCGTCAACACCCAGGTCGCCACCGCCGCCGCCATGCTGGCCTGGCTCGGCTACGAGAAGCTGCGCCACGGCTCCTTCACCACCCTCGGCGCCGCCTCCGGCGCGGTCGCGGGCCTCGTCGCCATCACCCCCTCCGGCGGCTCCTGCTCCCCGCTCGGCGCGATCGCCATCGGCGCCATCGCCGGCGTCGTCTGCGCCATGGCGGTGGGCCTGAAGTACAAGTTCGGCTTCGACGACTCCCTCGACGTGGTCGGCGTCCACATGGTCGGCGGTGTCATCGGCTCCCTGCTCGTCGGCCTCTTCGCCACCGGCGGGGTGCAGTCCGACGCGGCCGGCCTCTTCTACGGCGGCGGCCTCGACCAGCTCGGCAAGCAGGCCATCGGGGTCTTCTCGGTCCTCGCGTACTCTCTCGTCGCGTCCGCGGGCCTCGCCTTCCTCCTCGACAAGACGATGGGCATGCGCGTCACCGAGGACGACGAGGTCTCCGGCATCGACCAGGTCGAACACGCCGAGACCGCCTACGACTTCAGCGGAGCCGGCGGCGGTGCCTCGTCCCGCTCCACCAGCTCCGTACCCGTCGCCGCTGCCAGCAAGAAGGTGGATGCATGAAGCTCATCACCGCGATCGTCAAGCCGCACCGGCTCGACGAGATCAAGGAGGCCCTCCAGACCTTCGGGGTCCACGGTCTGACCGTCTCCGAGGCCAGCGGGTACGGCCGCCAGCGCGGGCACACCGAGGTCTACCGCGGCGCGGAGTACACCGTGGACCTCGTCCCGAAGATCCGCATCGAGGTGGTCGTCGAGGACGACGCGGCCGAGGACGTCATGCACGTCGTCGTCGAGGCCGCCCGCACCGGCAAGATCGGTGACGGCAAGGTGTGGAGTGTCCCCGTGGACTCGGTGGTCCGGGTCCGCACCGGCGAGCGCGGCGCTGACGCGCTTTAGCTGACAGGAGCCCCTGGGTGACGAGCGTCGACAACACGACCGGCACGGCCGACTCGGGACCCAGCGGTTACGCCGCGGCCCGGCTGCGACTCCTCCAGGAGGAGTCGCGGTCCGGGCCCGCCCGGCGTTCCGCCCTCTCCGGGCTGACCGACGACTGGCTGAACGCGCTGTTCGCGACCGCCGTGCGGGAGAGCGGGGTCCGGGGCGCCGCCCTGGTCGCCGTCGGCGGCTACGGGCGCGGCGAACTCTCCCCGCGCAGCGACCTCGACCTCCTCCTGCTGCACGACGGCAAGGCGGACCCGAAGGCGCTGAGCGTCCTCGCCGACCGCGTCTGGTACCCCGTGTGGGACCTCGGCCTCGCCCTCGACCACTCCGTGCGCACCCCCGGCGAGGCCCGCAGGACCGCAGCCGAGGACCTCAAGGTGCACCTCGGGCTGCTGGACGCCCGCCCCGTCGCCGGTGACGTCGGACTCCTCGCGGGGCTGCGCACCTCCGTCCTCGCCGACTGGCGCAACCACGCCGCCAAGCGGCTCCCGCAGCTGCACTCGCTGTGCCGGGAGCGGGCCGAGCGCAGCGGGGAACTGCGCTTCCTGCTCGAACCCGACCTCAAGGAGGCCCGCGGCGGACTCCGCGACGTCACCGCGCTGCGGGCCGTGGCCGCCTCCTGGCTGGCCGACGCCCCCCGCGAGGGACTGGCCGAGGCCCGCCGGCGCCTCCTGGACGCGCGCGACGCCCTCCACCTGGTCACCGGGCGGGCCACCGACCGGCTCTCCCTCCAGGAACAGGACCCGGTCGCCGCGCAGCTCGGCCTGCTGGACGCGGACGCGCTGCTGCGCGAGGTGTACGAAGCGGCGCGGGTCGTCTCGTACGCCGGCGACGTCACCTGGCGCGAGGTCGGCCGGGTGCTGCGGGCCCGGGCCTCCCGGCCGCGGCTGCGCGGGCTGCTCGGCACCCGGGGGGCGGCCGCCGTGGAGCGGGCCCCGCTCGCCGAGGGCGTCGTGGAAGCGGACGGCGAGGCCGTGCTGGCCCTGGCCGCCCGCCCCGAGCGGGACCCGGTGCTCCCGCTGCGGCTCGGCGCCGCCGCCGCACAGGCCGGACTCCCGGTGTCGCTGCACGCCGTACGACGCCTGGCCGCGCAGGCGAAACCGCTGCCCGTGCCCTGGCCGGCCGAGGCCCGCGAGCAGCTGCTGACCCTGCTGGGCGCGGGGGAGCCCACCGTGGCCGTCTGGGAGGCCCTCGAAGCGGAAGGGCTGATCAGCAGGCTGCTGCCCGACTGGGAGCGGGTCCGCTGCCGCCCCCAGCGCAACCCCGTGCACACCTGGACCGTCGACCGGCACCTCATCGAGACCGCCGTGCGCGCCTCCGCCCTCACCCGCCGGGTCGGCCGCCCGGACCTGCTGCTCATGGCCGCGCTGCTGCACGACATCGGCAAGGGCTGGCCCGGCGACCACTCGGTCGCGGGCGGGACCATCGCCCGCGACGTCGCCGCGCGGGTCGGCTTCGACGCGGACGACGTCGCCGTGCTGGGCACCCTTGTACGGCACCACCTGCTGCTCATCGACACCGCCACCCGGCGGGACCTGGACGACCCGGCGACCGTGCGCTCCGTCGCGGACGCCGTGGGCTCGACCGGCACCCTGGAACTGCTGCACGCCCTGACCGAGGCCGACGCCCTGGCCACCGGGCCCGCGGCCTGGAGCACCTGGCGCGGCTCCCTCGTCGCCGACCTGGTGGGCCGGGTCGCCGCGGTCCTCGACGGGGAGGCGGTCCCGACCGAGGCGCCGGGGACGCAGCGGCCGCCGGGCGCGGAACCGGAACGGCTCGCGGTGGAGGCCCTGCGCACGGGGGAGCCCGCGCTGGCCCTGTACGCGCGTCAGGAGGAAGAGGACGCGGTCGGCGTCGAGCTGATCGTGGCCGTCCCCGACCAGCCGGGGGTGCTGCCCGCGGCGGCCGGGGTGCTGGCGCTGCACCGGCTCACGGTCCGGGCCGCCGACCTGCGGACGCTGGAGCTGCCGGAGGCGCTGGGGGAGGTGCTGGTGCTCAGGTGGCGGGTCGCCGCGGAGTACGGGTCCCTGCCGCAGGGCGCGCGGCTGCGGACGGACCTGATCCGGGCCCTGGACGGGTCGCTCGACGTGCCCGCGCGGCTGGCCGAGCGCGAGGCGGCCTACCCCCGGCGGCGGGGGGTCGTACCGCCGCCGCCGCGGGTCACCGTGGTCGCGGACGCCTCCCCGCTCGCGACGGTGCTGGAGGTGCGGGCGCCGGATGCGGTGGGGTTGCTGCACCGGATCGGGCGGGCGCTGGACGAGGGCGGGGTCCGGGTGCGGAGCGCGCACGTGTCCACGCTCGGGGCCAATGCGGTGGACACGCTGTACGTGACCGACGTGGACGGCAAGCCCCTCCCGCCCGCGCGAGCCGCCCTCCTGGCCGAAGCGGTCCACAAGGCCCTGTCCTGACCCACCCCCGCCCCTCCCGGCGGCCCGCGCCTCCCCCTGGCGGGGCCGGTGGGCCTCCGGCGGCGCCTCAAGCGCCGGCGGGGCTGGTGGTGGCGATGCGCCTCGTGTGGCGGCGGGGCTGGTGGTGGCGATGCGCCTCGTGTGGCGGCGGGGCCGGTGGTGCCTCCGGCGGCGCCTCAAACGCCGGCGGGGCTGGTGGTGGCGACGTGCCTCGTGCGGCGGCGGGGCTGGGGGTGGCGACGTGGCTGTGGCGGCGGAGCCGGTGGGGCCTCCGGCGGCGCCTCAATCGCCGGCGGGGCTGAGGGGTGGCGATGTGCCTCGTGCTCCGGCGGGGCTGGGGGGTGGCGATGCGCCTCGTGCGCTGGCGGGGCTGGGGGTGGCGACGTACCTCGTGCTCCGGCCGGGCTGGGGGTGGCGATGTGCCTCGTGTGGCGGCCGGGCTGGGGGTGGCAGATCGGCCGCATCAGCCCCGCCGGCGTTTGAGGCGCCGCCGGAGGCGAGTGGGGCGGGCGGCGTCGGCGGCGGCTCCGGGGGGCGTTCCGGGACGGCAACCGCCCCGCAGGGTCCGGCATGCGGCGCGGCCCGATACCCTGGGGGGCGACCACACGCCCCCGACCCGAGGAATCGCGACTACCGTGTTCGATACGCTTTCCGACCGCCTCAGCGCGACCTTCAAGAGCCTCCGGGGCAAAGGTCGCCTCTCCGAGCAGGACATCGACGCTGCGGCCCGGGAAATCCGTATCGCCCTCCTCGAGGCAGACGTCGCCCTCCCCGTCGTCCGGTCCTTCATCGCGAAGGTCAAGGAGCGCTCCCTCGGCGTAGAGGTCTCCAAGGCCCTCAACCCCGGCCAGCAGGTCCTCAAGATCGTCAACGAGGAGCTCGTCGGGATCCTCGGCGGCGAGACCCGCCGCCTGCGGTTCGCCAAGACCGCCCCCACCGTGATCATGCTCGCGGGCCTCCAGGGCGCCGGTAAGACCACCCTCGCCGGAAAGCTCGGCTTCTGGCTCAAGGGCCAGGGCCACGCCCCGCTGCTCGTCGCCTGCGACCTCCAGCGCCCCAACGCCGTCAACCAGCTCAGCGTGGTCGCCGAGCGCGCCGGCGTCGCGGTCTACGCGCCCGAGCCCGGGAACGGCGTCGGCAACCCGGTGCAGGTCGCCAAGGACTCCATCGAGTACGCCCGTACCAAGCAGTTCGACGTCGTGATCGTCGACACCGCGGGCCGCCTCGGCATCGACGCCGAGCTGATGCAGCAGGCCGCGGACATCCGCGACGCCGTCAGCCCGGACGAGATCCTCTTCGTCGTCGACGCGATGATCGGCCAGGACGCGGTCAACACCGCCGAGGCCTTCCGCGACGGCGTCGGCTTCGACGGCGTGGTGCTCTCCAAGCTCGACGGCGACGCGCGCGGCGGTGCCGCGCTCTCCATCGCGCACGTCACCGGCAAGCAGATCATGTTCGCCTCGAACGGCGAGAAGCTCGACGAGTTCGACGCCTTCCACCCGGACCGCATGGCGGGCCGGATCCTCGACATGGGCGACATGCTCACCCTGATCGAGCAGGCCGAGAAGACCTTCAGCCAGGCCGAAGCCGAGAAGATGGCGGCCAAGCTGGCGAAGGGGCCGAAGGAGTTCACGCTCGACGACTTCCTGGCCCAGATGGAGCAGGTCCGCAAGATGGGCTCCATCTCCAAGCTGCTCGGCATGCTGCCCGGCATGGGGCAGATCAAGGACCAGATCAACAACATCGACGAGCGTGACATCGACCGCACCGCGGCCGTCATCAAGTCGATGACCCCGGCCGAGCGCCAGGACCCGACGATCATCAACGGTTCGCGCCGCGCCCGCATCGCCAAGGGCGCCGGCGTCGAGGTCAGCGCCGTGAAGTCGCTCGTCGAGCGGTTCTTCGACGCCCGCAAGATGATGTCCCGCATGGCCCAGGGCGGCGGGATGCCCGGGATGCCGGGCATGCCGGGCATGGGCGGCGGCCCCGGCCGCCAGAAGAAGCAGATCAAGCAGGCCAAGGGCAAGCGCAAGAGCGGCAACCCGATGAAGCGCAAGGAAGAGGAGGCCGCGGCCGCCCTGCGCAAGGAGCAGGGACCGCAGGAGGCCGTCGAGCCGGGCGCCGGCGCGGGCAACCCGTTCGGCCTGCCCGCCGGCCCCGCCGGCCAGGACTTCGAACTCCCCGACGAGTTCAAGAAGTTCATGAAGTAGCACGCACCCCGAGGGGCCCCGGTCGCGACCTGCGACCGGGGCCCCTCGCGCGTGCGGGCCGCTCGGGGGCCGCGGCGGGGCTGCCGCGCGGGGTGCCCCCTCATGGGGCGATGGCCCGGTTTGTGGCTTAATGTCGGCCGGGAGGACGGCAGAAGGAGGCCTCGTGCCCAGCCCCACCCCCGTACCGCCGCGCGACCGGGCCGACACGCCCTGGCGCTCCGAGGGCGCCCCGCCCGCCCCGCCGCCCAAGAAGAAGATGCCCGGCGGCTGGCGCGGGCTGATCCTGACGGCGCTGATCGTCTACCTGCTGACCAACCTGGTGCTGTCGTTCTTCAACGAGGGCGACGAGCCGACCATCCCGTACACGGAGTTCAGCAAGCAGGTCACCAGCGGCAACGTCTCGAAGATCTACTCCAAGGGCGACGCCATCCAGGGCGAGCTGAAGAACAAGCAGCCCAGGCCCGCCGGTGACGGGGACGGCGACTACACCAAGTTCACCACCCAGCGCCCCGCCTTCGCCGACGACCAGCTCTGGTCCAACCTGACGTCCAAGGGCGTCGTCGTCACCGCCTCCCCGGTCGTGGAGCACCGCAGCTTCCTGGCCAACCTGCTCATCTCGCTCGCCCCGATGCTGCTGCTCGTGGGCCTGTGGGTGCTCATCGCCCGCAGGATGAGCGGCGGCGGCCTGGGCGGCCCCGGCGGGCTCGGCCGCAAGCAGCCCCCCAAGCCGGTCGAGCTGGAGGGCAGCAAGCGCACCACCTTCGAGGACGTGGCGGGCATCGACGAGGTGGAGGGCGAGCTGAGCGAGGTCGTCGACTTCCTCAAGAACCCCGAGCGCTACCACCGGATGGGTGCCCGGATGCCCGGCGGCGTCCTGCTCGCGGGTCCGCCCGGCACCGGCAAGACCCTGCTGGCCCGCGCGGTCGCCGGCGAGGCCGGCGTGCCGTTCTTCTCCGCCTCCGCCTCCGAGTTCATCGAGATGATCGTCGGCGTCGGCGCCTCCCGGGTCCGCGAACTGTTCACCGAGGCCCGCAAGGTGGCCCCCGCGATCATCTTCATCGACGAGATCGACACCATCGGCCGGGCCCGCGGCGGCGGCGCGGGCATGGGCGGCCACGACGAGCGCGAACAGACCCTGAACCAGATCCTCACCGAGATGGACGGCTTCTCCGGCTCCGAGGGCGTCGTCGTCATCGCCGCCACCAACCGCGCCGACGTACTCGACCCCGCCCTCACCCGGCCCGGCCGCTTCGACCGCACGGTCGTGGTCTCCCCGCCCGACCGCGGCGGCCGCGAGGCCATCTTGCGCATCCACACCCGGGACATCCCGCTCGCCCAGGAGGTGAGCCTGGCCCAGGTCGCCCGCACCACCCCGGGGATGACCGGCGCCGAACTCGCCAACCTCGCCAACGAGGCGGCCCTGCTGGCCGTCAAGCGCGAGCAGAAGGCCGTGACCCAGACGGACCTGTCCGACGCCCTGGAGAAGGTCCAGCTCGGCGCGGAGCGGCCGCTGGTCATGCCGGAGGAGGAGCGCCGCCGCACGGCGTACCACGAGAGCGGCCACGCGCTGCTGGGCATGCTCCAGCCGGGCGCCGACCCGGTCCGCAAGATCACCATCGTGCCGCGCGGCCGGGCCCTCGGCGTCACCCTCTCCACCCCGGACGCCGACCGGTACGCGTACACCGAGGAGTACCTGCGCGGCCGGATCATCGGCGCGCTCGGCGGGATGGCCGCCGAACAGGTGGTCTACGAGGTCATCACCACCGGCGCCGAGAACGACCTCGAACAGGTGACGAACCTGGCCCGGGGCATGGTCGCCCGCTGGGGCATGAGCGAGCGCGTGGGCAGGCTGACCGCGATCCCCTCGGACGCGCAGAGCGCCTACGGACTCTCCGCGGCCCCGGCCACCCTGGACGCGGTGGACGCCGAGATGCGCCGGATCGTGGACGAGTGCTACGAGTCGGCCTGCCGGCTGCTGCGCGAGAACCGCGACAAGCTGGACGCGCTGGCGCAGGCCCTGCTGGCGAACGAGACGCTGGAAGAGGCGGCGGCGTACGAGGCGGCGGGCATCACCCGGCTGTCGAAGGAGCGGTAACGGCGGGGGCCGCGCGCCCCCGCCCCCGCGCGCCCGGCCTCAGGCCGTCCGGGCGATGACGTA
The DNA here is from genome assembly GCF_042730635.1 of Streptomyces sp. NPDC059917. Taxonomy (NCBI): domain Bacteria; kingdom Bacillati; phylum Actinomycetota; class Actinomycetes; order Kitasatosporales; family Streptomycetaceae; genus Streptomyces; species Streptomyces sp. NPDC059917. Next base: position 15,710 of record NZ_JBHWLC010000034.1, on the reverse strand, counting down.
GCGGAAGATGTTCGGCAGCCACACGGCCCCGTCGGATCGCTCGAACGGGTGCAGCGCCTCGACGAGTTCCTTCTCCGCCTGCACCGGGTCGGCGCCGTCGTAGAGCCCGGTCGAGAGCAGGCCCCGCACCGCGCTCTCCATGTCCGCGTACCCGAACGGGCAGAACACCCGCCCCGAGCCGTCGGGCCGCAGCCCGGCCCGCTCCACCAGGGCGTCCAGGTCCACCGGCGCGGGCCCGCCGCCCGGCACTGCGGGGACCGTGCAGCGCTCCGGCGGCCCCCAGTCGGCCAGCACCACCGCCGCGCCGCGGCGGAGCACGGCCAGGGCCGCGGGCAGCGCCCGGGGATCGGGCCCCACGGAGGTGAGCACGTCGTACGGGCGCCGCTCCGGGCCTGGCCCGGGCGGCGCGGCCAGCACCTCCAGCACCCGCTCCCCGGCCAGGGCCCGCAGTGCGGGCCGCCCCTCGACCCCGGTCACCCGGGCTCCCCGGCCCGCGGCCAGCAGCAGGCCGAGACCGGCCCCGCAGTCCAGGCCGAGCAGCCGGTCGCCCGGCCCGACCTCCAGTCGGTCGTAGACCGCTTCGTAGAGCGGCACCAGCATCCGTTCCTGGATCTCCGCCCAGTCCCGGGCGACGTGCGTCGCCGTCGGCGTCGGTGTCATCGAAAGAGCGCTCCTGATTCCGTGTCGCCCCCCTTGGCCCCCGTTGCCAGGGAACTCCCCATTCGCCCCCGCGTCCAGAGGAGCGCCGGCCCCGATTCACGTTCGGCGTGCCGGGCGCCGTACCATTCGCGCCATGGCAAAGGCACCCGTTCTCACCCCCCAGGCGGAGGATTTCCCCCGCTGGTACCAGGATCTGATCAACAAGGCCGAGCTGGCCGACAACGGTCCGGTACGCGGCACCATGGTCATCCGACCGTACGGCTACGGGCTGTGGGAGCGGATGCAGCAGGAGATGGACGCGCGCATCAAGGACGCGGGCGCCCAGAACGCGTACTTCCCGCTGTTCATCCCGCAGTCGTACCTGACGAAGGAAGCCGAGCACGTCGAGGGCTTCGCCCCCGAGCTGGCGGTCGTCACGCACGGCGGCGGCAAGGAGCTCGACGAGCCGGTCGTGGTCCGGCCCACCTCCGAGACGATCATCAACGACTACTTCTCCAAGTGGGTCCAGAGCTACCGCGACCTGCCCCTGCTGATCAACCAGTGGGCGAACGTGGTCCGCTGGGAGATGCGTCCGCGCGTGTTCCTCCGTACGAGCGAGTTCCTCTGGCAGGAGGGCCACACGGCCCACGCCACCTACGAGGACGCCCGCGACTACGCCGCCCGGATCCACACGGACGTCTACGGCGACTTCATGACCAACGTGCTCGGCATCGACGTCGTCCTCGGCCGCAAGACCGCCAAGGAGCGCTTCGCGGGCGCCATCAACACCCTCACCCTCGAGGGCATGATGGGCGACGGCAAGGCGCTGCAGCTGGGCACCAGCCACGAGCTGGGCACCAACTTCGCCAAGGCCTTCAACACGCAGTACCTGTCGAAGGAAGGCAAGCAGGAGCTGGTCTGGCAGACCTCGTGGGGCGTCTCCACCCGCATGGTCGGCGGCCTGATCATGTCCCACGGCGACGACAACGGGCTGCGGGTGCCGCCGCGGCTGGCGGCCGTCCAGGTCGTCGTCATGGCGATCAAGGGCGACGAGGCCGTCGCGAAGGTGCGCGAGCTGGGCGACCAGCTCAAGGCCGCGGGCATCCGCGTGCAGGTCGACGACCGCGTCGACACCCCCTTCGGCCGTCGCGCCGTGGACTGGGAGCTCAAGGGCGTACCGGTCCGCATCGAGATCGGCCCCCGCGACCTGGAGGCCGGCACCGCGATGCTGGCCCGCCGGATCCCGGGCGGCAAGGAGCCGGTGCAGATCACGGACCTGGCCGCGCTGCTGCCCAAGGTGCTGGAGGAGGACCAGGCGCAGCTGCTGCGCGAGTCCCGCGAGCGCCGCGAGGCCCGCACCTCGGACGTCGCGACCATCGGGGAGGCCGCCGAGGCGGCCATCGCCGGTGGCTGGGCGCGGATCCCGTGGGCCGACCTCGGTCCCGAGGGCGAGGCGAAGCTCGCCGAGCAGGCCGTTTCCGTGCGCTGCCTCATCGCCGAGGACGGCTCGGTCCCGCAGGCGGACGACGCTCCGGGAACCCTCGCCATCGTGGCGCGTTCCTACTGATGTGACCTGAAGTGACGCTGGGGGTGCCCCCGGAAGGTGACTGACCACCTCCGGGGGCACCCCCATACGTACCGACTCCTCCGGAGATCTGCGCACCCGGCCTCATCAGGACGCATGAGACTGAACTGACTGGTACGTGCAAAAAATTTGGAATGGCCCGGAATCGGAACACCGGGGCACCCCGGCTCGTTGTCACGACGTGAGCACGACACCACCTGTTCTCGCCGCAGAGCTGGCGCAGGCGTGGGCCGATATTCAGCGGTACCACCCCGAGCTGCCTGACCTTGCCGCGCCCGAGTCCCTGATCGGAGAGTCCTCGTCCGCCTGCGGCGCGGAACTCTCCTTCGAGCGACTGCTGCACGAGGCAGTCCACGGCATCGCCGCAGCCCGCGGTGTCCGTGACACGTCCCGTGCCGGCCGCTACCACAACCGCAGATTCCTCGCGATCGCCGAGGAGATGGGCCTGGACCACTCCGACGAGCCGCACGCCAGCAGCGGCTTCTCACTGGTCGCCCTGAACCCCGAGGCGAAGAAGCGGTACCGGCCGACCATGGAGCGCCTCCAGCGCGCCCTGAAGGCCCATACCGCCGCCACCGCCGCCGACACCAAGCGCAGCTTCCGCGGACCGGCCGCCCGGCACGGGTCCTCCGGCGGCGGGGTGCGCGTCAAGGCGGTCTGCGACTGCGGGCGCAACGTCCGGGTCGTGCCGTCGGTGCTCGCCCAGGCCCCGATCGTGTGCGGCGGCTGCGGCAAGCCCTTCCGCATCCCCGAGGTGGCCGTCTCCGCCGCGGCTTCCTGAGCCCGGTGCGGCGAGGGGCCGGTCGGCCCGGGGTGCGCGGGGCCGACCGGGAGTGCGGGTGACCCCGGGTGGAAGCACCGCGGGCATGTGGCACAATGACTAGCTGTACTCGACAGTCGAACAGGACCCCTCTCTCCTACGGCTGACGCGTCCATCGGGCATCCGAGTACCGCAACCCCACGTGGCATCTCATGTGCCCAACCACGTCAAGTTCAGGAGACACCACTCCAGTGGCAGTCAAGATCAAGCTCAAGCGCCTCGGCAAGATTCGCCAGCCGCACTACCGCATCGTCGTCGCCGACTCGCGCACCCGCCGCGATGGTCGTGCGATCGAGGAAATCGGTCTGTACCACCCCACGTACAACCCCTCGCGCATCGAGGTCGACGCCGAGCGTGCGCAGTACTGGCTCTCCGTCGGCGCCCAGCCGACCGAGGCCGTCCTCGCGATCCTGAAGCTCACCGGTGACTGGCAGGCGCACAAGGGCCTCCCGGCCCCCGCGCCGCTGCTGCAGCCGGAGACCAAGGAAAGCAAGCGTCGCACCTTCGACGAGTTCGCCAAGGCCCTCGAGGGCATCGGCGAGACCAAGGGCGAGGCCATCACGCAGAAGGCCAAGAAGGCCGACAAGAAGGCGGACGAGGCTGAGGCCGCCGCCGAGTCGACCGAGGCCTGATCATGCTCGAGGAGGCTCTTGAGCACCTCGTGAAGGGCATTGTGGACAATCCCGATGACGTGCAGGTCGCCTCGCGCACCCTGCGTCGCGGGCAGGTGCTCGAGGTCCGGGTCCACCCGGATGACCTCGGCAAGGTGATCGGTCGCAACGGCCGCACCGCACGTGCCCTGCGTACCGTCGTGGGCGCCATCGGCGGCCGGGGGATCCGCGTCGACCTCGTCGACGTGGACCAGGTCCGCTGAGACCGCGTTCATCGCAGGAATGAATCACCGGCACGGGCCGGGGAGGGCATGTGCCCTTCCCGGCCCGTCGTCGTCTGAACAGGAGAAACAAGCGTGCAGCTCGTAGTCGCGCGGATCGGCCGCGCCCATGGGATCAAGGGTGAGGTCACCGTAGAGGTGCGCACCGACGAGCCGGAGCTGCGGCTCGGTGTCGGTGCCGTCCTCCAGACCGAACCCCTGTCGGCGGGTCCGCTGACCATCGAGGCCGGACGGGTGCACAGCGGCCGGCTCATGCTCCGCTTCGCGGGCGTCAAGGACCGCACCGCCGCCGAGGCACTGCGCAACATCCTGCTGATCGCCGACGTGGACCCCGAGGAGCTCCCGGAGGACCCGGAGGAGTTCTACGACCACCAGCTGATGGACCTGGACGTCGTGCTCCAGGACGGCACCGTGATCGGTCGGATCACCGAGATCTCCCACCTGCCCTCGCAGGACCTGTTCATCGTCGAGCGGCCGGACGGCACCGAGGTGATGATCCCCTTCGTCGAGGAGATCGTCCTGGAGATCGACCTCTCGGAGCAGCGCGCGGTCATCGACCCGCCGCCCGGGCTGATCGACGACCGCGCGGTGATCGCTTCCGAGCGCGACGCCGAGGCCGAGGTCAAGGCCGAGGCCGACGCCGAGCCCGAGGGCGATGCCTGATGCGGCTGGACGTCGTCACCATCTTCCCGGAGTACCTCGACCCGCTCGACGTCTCCCTCGTCGGCAAGGCCCGGGCCCGCGGCCAGCTCGACGTACACGTCCACGACCTGCGGGAATGGACGTACGACCGGCACAACACGGTTGACGACACCCCCTACGGCGGCGGCCCCGGGATGGTCATGAAGACCGACCCGTGGGGCGAGGCCCTGGACGCCGCCCTCGCCGACGGCTACGAATCCGGTGCCCACGGCCCGGTCATGGTCGTCCCCACCCCGAGCGGGCGCCCGTTCACCCAGGAACTCGCCGTCGAGCTGGCCGAGCGCCCCTGGCTGATCTTCACGCCCGCCCGGTACGAGGGCATCGACCGCCGGGTGATGGACGAGTACGCGACGCGCATGCCGGTCTACGAGGTCTCCATCGGGGACTACGTGCTGGCCGGCGGCGAGGCGGCGGTCCTGGTGATCACCGAGGCCGTGGCCCGGCTGCTCCCCGGGGTCCTCGGGAACGCCGAATCGCACCGGGACGACTCCTTCGCACCCGGTGACATGGCGAACCTGCTGGAGGGGCCCGTCTACACCAAGCCCCCGGAGTGGCGCGGACGCGGCATCCCCGAGGTCCTGCTCAGCGGGCACCACGGGAAGATCGCCCGCTGGCGGCGGGACGAGGCGTTCCGTCGCACCTCCCTCAACAGGCCCGATCTGATCGAGCGTTGCGAGGCGTCCGGCTTCGACAAGAAGGACCGCGAGACCCTCTCGGTCCTGGGCTGGTCGCCGACTCCCGACGGCCGATTTTGGCGCAGGCCCGACGCCGTGGAAGAATAGGCGGCTGCTGTACGCCCGCGCGCGCCCCTGCCACAGGGGGACCGTCGCCCGCGGGTCGGGACAGCTCCCGAATTCTCTCCGAAGAACCCGCCCGGCGGCCTGTGGCGTCGTGCGAAGAAAGCAGACGAAGAACATGTCTCACGTGCTCGACGCCGTCACCGCCGGCAGCCTGCGTACGGACCTCCCGGCCTTCCGTCCGGGTGACACCGTCAACGTCCACGTCCGCGTGATCGAGGGCAACCGCTCCCGTATCCAGCAGTTCAAGGGCGTAGTCATCCGTCGCCAGGGTTCTGGCGTCAGCGAGACCTTCACGGTCCGCAAGGTCTCCTTCAGCGTCGGCGTGGAGCGTACCTTCCCGGTGCACTCCCCGATCTTCGAGAAGATCGAGCTCGTCACCCGCGGTGACGTGCGTCGCGCCAAGCTGTACTTCCTCCGTGAGCTCCGCGGCAAGGCCGCGAAGATCAAGGAGAAGCGCGACCGCTGAGGTCCCCTTCGGCGTCCGGAGGCATCCGGATAGGCTCGCCCCCGATATGGACACCGAGGCATCTCACACGCAACGCGACCGCTCTTCCCCCGACGAGGGGGAGGGGAGGTCGCGTTTCGCGTTCTCCGGGGCCCGGCTGCGGCGCCCCGGCTGGTTCACCTGGCGCCGCGCCGGTCTGCTCGGGGTGGTCTGCACCGTCTTCCTGCTGCTGCTCAGCAATTTCGTGGTGCAGCCCTTCCTGATCCCGAGCCGCTCGATGGAGCCGACGCTCGCGATCGGCGACCGGGTGCTGGTGAACAAGCTGGCGTACGGGTCCGGGGCCCGGCCCCAGCGCGGTGACCTGGTCGTCTTCGACGGCACGGGGTCCTTCGTGCCGGACCGCCCCGGCGACGACAATCCGGTCGGCGAGGCCCTGCACGGCGCCGCGTCGGCCCTCGGGCTCGCCGAACCGTCCGACACGGACTTCGTCAAGCGGGTCATCGGGGTCGGCGGCGACGACGTGGTGTGCTGCGACAAGGGCGGGCAGCTGCTGGTGAACGGCGTCCCCGTGCGGGAGCCCTACCTGTATCCGGGTGACACGGCCTCGAAGGTGCCCTTCCGCATCGTCGTACCGCTGGGCACCCTGTGGGTCATGGGCGATCACCGCTCCCAGTCCCGGGACTCCCGGGACCACCTCGGGGAGCCGGGCGGCGGGATGGTGCCGGTGGACAAAGTGATCGGACGGGCCGACTGGATCGGCTGGCCCGCGTCCCGCTGGAGGTCCCTGGGGACCACCGCAGGCTCCGGCGGCGGACATGGGTAGCCGGGGGCGCGAGCGCGGCGAGGAGCCGGAGCCGGCCCGTCCGGTGGCTCCGGCCCCTGCTCCGGTCGCGGGCGCTGACCCCGAGCTGGCCGTGCTCGGCGGTCGGGCGGAGCGGCGCAGGCTGGCCCGCAAGGTCAAGCGGCGCAGGCGCACCCGGCGGGTCGGCGAGCTGCCGCTGCTGGTCGCGGTCGCGCTGTGCATCGCGCTGCTCCTCAAGACCTTCCTCGTCCAGGCCTTCTACATCCCGTCGGGGTCGATGGAACAGACGATCCGGATCGGCGACCGGGTCCTCGTGGACAAGTTCACCCCCTGGTTCGGCGCCAAGGTCGAGCGCGGCGACGTCGTGGTCTTCAAGGACCCCGGCGGCTGGCTGCGCGGCGAGTCGGCCCGGCCCGCGGCAGACCCGATCGTCGTCAAGCAGATCAAGCAGGGCCTGACCTTCATCGGGCTGCTGCCCTCGGCCGACGAGCAGGACCTGATCAAGCGGGTCATCGGCGTGGGCGGGGACACCGTCAAGTGCTGCGACGCCCGGGGCCGGGTCACCGTCAACGGGGCGCCCCTCGATGAGCCGTACGTGTCACCCGGCAACGCGCCCTCCGAGATCATGTTCGAGGTGAAGGTGCCCAAGGGCAGGCTCTTCGTCCTCGGCGACCACCGGGCGAACTCCTCCGACTCCCGCTACCACCTCGACGAGGCGTTTCACGGCACGATCGCCGAGAGCGGCGTGGTGGGGCGGGCCATCGTGATCGCCTGGCCCTACGGGCACTGGGGCGAGTTCGATCAACCCGCCACCTTCCTCTCGGTTCCGGACGAGGAGCGCCGCAGCCGCCGCGGGCGCCGCGGGCGGCGTGCGCGTCGAGGGGGCTCCGCGTTCGCATAGTGTGTCCTAGGTCTCCCGTTCCTTACCCAGGGAACTCCCGCTCGTTAAGGGAGGGGAGGGCCCCCGCCGGTTCGGCGCGGGCGGCACATCGGAGTGAGGAGTGGATGTGGGGGACGTGGCGGTAGGAGCACGATCCGGACGCGATGAGCCCGAGGACCAGCGGCCGGAGGCAGCCGTCGAGAGCGAGACCCACGACGACGAGAGCGCCCCGCCCGCGCACCGCTCCTTCTGGAAGGAGCTTCCGCTCCTCATCGGCATCGCGCTGGTGCTGGCCCTGCTGATCAAGACCTTCCTGGTCCAGGCCTTCTCGATCCCGTCCGAGTCCATGCAGAACACTCTGCAGAAGGGCGACCGGGTCCTGGTCGACAAGCTGACCCCGTGGTTCGGCTCGGAGCCGGAGCGCGGCGAGGTCGTGGTCTTCCACGACCCGGCGAACTGGCTGGACGGCGAGCCCACTCCGGACCCGAACATCGCGCAGAAGGTGCTCAGCTTCATCGGTCTGATGCCCTCGGCCGAGGAGAAGGACCTGATCAAGCGGACCATCGCGGTCGGCGGGGACACCGTGGAGTGCAAGAAGGGCGGCCCGGTCGTCGTCAACGGCAAGCAGCTCGACGAGCCGTACATCTTCCCGGGCAACACCCCCTGTGACGACAAGCCGTTCGGCCCGCTGACCGTGCCCAAGGGCAAGATCTGGGTGATGGGCGACCACCGGCAGAACTCGCAGGACTCGCGCTGGCACCAGGAGGACTCGACCGGTGGCTTCGTACCGGTCGACAAGGTCGTCGGCCGCGCCGTGGTGGTCGCCTGGCCGATCACCCGCTGGTCCACGCTGCCGGTGCCGGACACCTTCGACCAGCCGGGCATCAACAAGAAGCCCGTGGCGACGGCGCTCGGCGCGGCGGCTCCCGCCGGTCTGGGCCTCGCGACGGCGCTGCCGATCGTGCTGTGGCGCAGGCGGAAGCTGACCAAGACGCCTACCGCCGGGTAGGGTGCCGCCCAGGTCGACGATCTCCGAGGTGCTGGGGGCGCTGGTATGGGCGGGTCAAACGGTTCGATACGTGGCAGGGACGGCCGCGGCGGCCTCGGCAATGTCTTGTCGGGGATCGCCGTGGCCGTTGGTTTCGCGCTCTTCCTCGGAGGGTTCGCCTGGGGTGCGCTGGTGTACCGGCCGTACACCGTGCCGACCGAGTCGATGGTCCCGACGGTGCAGGCCGGGGACCGGGTGATGGCGCAGCGGATCGAGGGCTCGCAGGTGCGCCACGGGGACGTGGTCATCTTCACCGATTCCGTGTGGAGCGACTCGCCGATGGTCAAGCGGGTCGTCGGGCTCGGCGGCGACACCGTGCGCTGCTGTGACGCGGCGGGCCGGCTGACCTTGAACGGCAAGCCGCTGGTCGAGCCCTACATCGCCGATCCGGGGTCCACGCGGACCTCCACGGGATCGGGCAAGGCGTCGGACGTCACCTTCGAGGTGACCGTGCCGCCGGGCAAGCTCTTCCTGCTGGGCGACCGGCGCTCGAACTCCCTGGACTCCCGGGCCCACCTGCAGGACGCGGGACAGGGCATGGTCCCGCTGGAGTCGGTGAGCGCGCGGGTGGACGCCCGGGCGTGGCCGGACCCCGCGATGTTGGCGCGGCCGACGACCTACGACGCGGTGGCGGGCGGTACCTCCCGCCCGGGCCCGCTGCGGCTCCAGCTGGCCGCGGTGGTGGCGGGAGCGGCGCTGGTGCTCCTCGGGGCCGCCTACGGGCCGCTGGCGCGGGTCCTCGGGCGCCGGGGGCGGCGGGAGCGCGCCGATGCCCGGGGTTGAGGTCCGCAAGGTGTCCCGGGTGATCCTGCTCGACCCGGCCGACCGGATCCTGCTGCTGCACGGGTTCGAGCCGCAGGACCCGGCGGAGCACTGGTGGTTCACCCCGGGCGGCGGGCTGGAGGGCGCGGAGAGCCGCGAGCAGGCCGCGCTGCGGGAGCTCGCGGAGGAGACCGGGATCACCGAGGTGGAGCTGGGGCCGGTGCTCTGGCAGCGCCACTGCGCGTTCCCCTTCGACGGGCGGCGCTGGGAACAGGACGAGTGGTACTTCCTGGCCCGCACCGACCGGACGGAGGTGGCCACGGACGGTTTCACCGAGCTGGAGCGGCGCAGCGTCACCGGAGCGAGGTGGTGGACCTCCGAGGAACTCATCGCGGCGCGTGAGACGGTGTACCCGACCAGACTCGGCGAGCTGCTGCGCACGCTGCTCGCGGAGGGTCCGCCGGGTGCGCCGGTGATCCTGGCCCCGGAAATCGTTTAGGGGCGGACGGGCCTGGCGCACAATAGGGGGACGCACGGCTGAAGGGGAACATGCCATGAGCGCCGAGGACCTCGAGAAGTACGAGACCGAGATGGAGCTGAAGCTCTATCGGGAGTACCGCGACGTCGTCGGGCTGTTCAAGTACGTGATCGAGACCGAACGTCGTTTCTATCTGACCAACGACTACGAGATGCAGGTGCATTCGGTCCAGGGCGAGGTCTTCTTCGAAGTCTCGATGGCGGACGCCTGGGTCTGGGACATGTACCGACCGGCCCGGTTCGTCAAGCAGGTGAGGGTGTTGACGTTCAAGGACGTGAACATCGAGGAGCTCAACAAGAGCGACTTGGAGCTGCCGGGCAGCTGATTCACCCGAAGGGGTGAGCGAGTTGTCCACAACGCCCGGGTTGTCCACCAAGATCCACACGGTGGGCCGGGTCGCGGGATCGTCGGTGCCGGAGGTGGTGCCGGATGGACGCGAAGGGCGTGGCACAGCAGGAGGCGTCGGCCCGGCCGACGCGGGTGGTACGGACACCGGGGGAGCGGGCCGCGGCCCGGCGGGCGATCGGGCGGTACGGCGAGGAGCTGGCCGCCCGACGGCTGACCGGGTCCGGGATGACCGTGATCGCCCGGAACTGGCGCTGCCGGGCCGGTGAGATCGACATCCTCGCCCGGGACGGGGACGCCCTCGTCGTCTGCGAGGTGAAGACCCGTCGGTCCGGGCACGCCGGTTCGCCGATGTTCGAGCACCCGATGGCCGCGGTCCGGCCCGGCAAGACCGACCGGCTGCGGCGGCTCGCCGGGCGCTGGCTCGCCGACCACGGCGGACCACCGCCGGGCGGGGTGCGCATCGACCTGGTCGGGGTGGTGCTGCCCCGGCGCGGGGCCCCCGTGGTGGAACACGTCCGGGGGGTGTCCTGATGGGCTTCGCGCGGACCTGTTCGGTGGCGCTCGTGGGCGTCGAGGGCGTGGTGGTCGAGGTCCAGGCCGACCTCGAACCGGGAGTGGCCGCCTTCACCCTGGTCGGGCTCCCCGACAAGACCCTGATCGAGAGCCGGGACCGGGTCCGGGCCGCCGTGGTGAACTCCGGCGCGGAATGGCCCCAGAAGAAGCTGACGGTCGGTCTCAGCCCGGCCTCGGTACCCAAATCCGGCTCGGGTTTCGACCTCGCCGTCGCCGCCGCCGTCCTGGGCGCGGCGGAGCGGCTGGACCCGGCGGTGATCGCGGACCTGCTGCTCATCGGTGAACTCGGGCTCGACGGGCGGGTGCGTCCGGTGCGCGGGATCCTGCCCGCCGTGCTCGCCGCGGCCGAGGCGGGGTACCGGCAGGTGGTGGTGCCCCAGCAGTGCGCGGCCGAGGCCGCGCTGGTGCCCGAGGTGTCGGTGCTGGGGGTGCGGAGCCTGCGCCAGCTGATCGCCGTGCTGACCGACGGGGAGGTGCCGGACGAGGGGCCGCCGGACGCGGCCGTGCGACCGGATCCGATGACGGCCGCGCTGGTGCTCCCGGGGGCCGGTCTGGGCACGGGGACGGCGAGCGCGGGGTACGGCGCCGGCGCGCCGCCCGACCTCGCCGAGGTGGCGGGGCAGCACGGAGCCCGGCGCGCGCTGGAGGTGGCCGCCGCGGGCGGGCACCACCTGTTCCTGACCGGACCGCCGGGCGCGGGCAAGACCATGCTCGCCGAGCGGCTGCCCGGGATCATGCCGCCGCTCGGTCGGCAGGACTCCCTGGAGGTCACCGCCGTGCATTCGGTCGCGGGGATCCTGCCGCCCGGCGAACCCCTGGTGACCGCGGCGCCGTACTGCGCCCCGCACCACTCGGCGACCATGCAGTCCCTGGTGGGCGGGGGCAGCGGGATGCCCCGGCCCGGGGCCGTGTCCCTGGCCCACCGCGGGGTCCTCTTCCTGGACGAGGCGCCCGAGTTCAGCGGGCGGGTGCTGGACGCGCTGCGCCAGCCGTTGGAGTCGGGCCAGGTGGTGATCGCCCGGGCCGCCGGGGTGATGCGGCTGCCGGCCCGCTTCCTGATGGTCCTCGCGGCCAACCCCTGCCCCTGCGGGCGGCAGACCCTGCACGGCGGGGGGTGCGAGTGCCCGCCCTCGGCCGTCCGGCGCTACCAGGGGCGGCTGTCCGGGCCGCTGCTGGACCGGGTGGACCTGCGGGTCGAGGTCGAACCGGTCGGCCGGTCCGACCTCGTCGGCGGGGGCGGCCCGGGCGAAGCCAGCGCGGCCGTGGCCCTGCGGGTGGCGGGGGCCAGGGCGCGGGCGGCGGAGCGGCTCGCCGGCACCCCCTGGCGGGTCAACTCCGAGGTGCCGGGCCACGAGCTGCGCACCCGCTGGCTGCCCGCACCGGGCGCCCTGGCCCAGGCCGAGCGGGACCTGGAGCGGGGCCTGCTCACCGCGCGCGGCCTGGACCGGGTGCTGCGGGTCGCCTGGACGGTGTCCGACCTGGCCGGGAAGGACCGCCCCGACGCCCGGGACGTGGCGGTCGCCCTGGAACTGCGCACCGGCATCGCCCGCGGTGTCCCGCTCCCGCAGGGATGCGGGTCATGACCCCGGCGGCGGCGGACCCGGAGGAGGAGCGGCGGGCCCGGGCCGCGCTCACCCGGGTGCTGGAGCCCGGGGACGAGCGCGCCGGCCGGCTGCTGCGGGAGCGGGGCGCGGTCGCGCTGCTGCGGGAGCTGACCGGGCCCCGCCCGGGACCCGAGGACCCGGCCGGGCCGGACGGGCGCCGGTTCGAGGGGTACCGCAGACGGGCGTCGACCGCGGATCCCGATCGGGACCTGGCCGCCGCGGCGGCGGTCGGCGCCCGGTTCGTCTGCCCGGGCTCGGCCCAGTGGCCCTCCCAGCTCGACGACCTCGGCGACGCCCGCCCGGTGGGGCTGTGGCTGCGCGGCCTGCCCGACCTGCGGACGTGGGCGCTGCGCTCGGTCGCGGTGGTCGGCGCCCGCGCCTGCACCCCCTACGGCGCGCACATGGCGCAGGCGCTGGCGGCCGGGCTCGCCGAGCGGGGCTGGGTGGTGGTGTCGGGGGCGGCGTACGGGATCGACGGGGCGGCCCACAGGGGGGCGCTCGCCGCGGGCGGGGCCACGGCGGCGGTGCTGGCCTGCGGGGTGGACGTCGCCTACCCGCGCGGCCACGCCGGACTGCTGGGCCGGATCGCCGCACAGGGGCTGGTGATCGGTGAACTGCCGCCCGGCGGCCACCCCACGCCCAGCCGCTTCGTCCAGCGCAACCGGGTCATCGCGGCGTTGACCCGGGGGACCGTGGTCGTCGAGGCCGCCCATCGCAGCGGATCGCTCGTCACCGCCCGGCGGGCGCACGGGCTGGGCCGCCACACCATGGGCGTCCCCGGGCCCGCCACCAGCGGGCTCTCGGGTGGCGTGCACGAACTGCTGCGCGGCGAAGGGGTGCTGGTCACGGACGCCGCCGAGGTCGTCGAACTGGTCGGCGCCATGGGGGAGCTGGCCCCCGAGCGGCGCGGACCGGTGCTCGCCCGGGACCTGCTCCACCCGGACACCGCACGCGTGTTGGACGAGCTCCCCGTCGGACGGCCCGTGCGGGCGGAGGACCTCGCCCGCGCCGTGGGCAGCGGCACCGATGAAGTCATCGGCAGACTGTACGAACTTCACTCTCTGGGGTTCGTCGAACGGCAGGGCGATGACTGGCGGTTGAGCAGGCAAATACATGGGAGAGCCACTCGAACCGGTGGCGTCCGGCGAGGCGGTCATTGACCTGGGGCGTTCCGGTGAAAGAGTGAAGCCGATGAGAGAAGCGGTCTTCCCGATGGCAGCCGCCGGAACCCCGCCCGGGGCGCCGGCCCTGGGCCTGCCGTGCGAGGCGGGAAGCCCCGACGGCCCCGCGCGATCCCGTACTCTTCGCGCACCGCGACACTCTCGTCACGCTACGCTCCCAAGGAATCCGGCTCCGGCAAAGGCGAAGCATGCCCCAGCACACCTCAGGGTCTGACCGCGCTGCGGTGCCCCCCGCTGCCCGTGGCAGCGTGCGGACCACCGCGCCCTCGTCCCTGGACGTGCTCTGGCGCTCGTACAAGGAATCGGGGGACGAGCGTCTGCGGGAACAGCTGATCCTGCACTACTCGCCCCTCGTCAAGTACGTGGCCGGCCGGGTCAGCGTGGGCCTGCCGCCCAATGTGGAGCAGGCCGACTTCGTCTCCTCCGGGGTCTTCGGGCTGATCGACGCCATCGAGAAGTTCGACATCGAGCGCTCCATCAAGTTCGAGACGTACGCGATCACCCGGATCCGGGGCGCGATGATCGACGAACTGCGCGCCCTGGACTGGATCCCGCGCTCGGTGCGGCAGAAGGCGCGGGCCGTCGAGCGGGCCTACGCCACGCTCGAGGCCCAGTTGAGGCGCACGCCCACCGAGACCGAGGTGGCCGACGAGATGGGCGTCGCCCTGGAGGAACTGCACGCGGTATTCAGCCAGTTGTCGCTGGCCAATGTGGTCGCCCTGGAGGAGTTGCTGCACGTGGGCGGCGAGGGCGACCGCCTCTCGCTGATGGACACGCTGGAGGACACCGCCGCCGACAACCCGGTGGCCGTGGCCGAGGACCGCGAGCTGCGCCGCCTCCTCGCGCGGGCCATCAACACGCTCCCCGACCGGGAGAAGACGGTGGTGACCCTCTACTACTACGAGGGGCTCACCCTGGCCGAGATCGGTCACGTCCTCGGGGTCACCGAGAGCCGGGTCAGCCAGATCCACACCAAGTCGGTCCTCCAGCTGCGGGCCAAGCTGGCGGATGTGGGGCGCTGAGTCGCCGGTACCTCCGTAGAGTGGGCGCGTGCCCAGGATTCGAGCGGCCTCCGTGGCCGAGCACCGGACGATGCAGCGAGGCGCCCTGCTGGACGCCGCGCGATCCCTGCTGTCCGAAGGCGGGACGGAAGCGTTGAGCTTCCCCGCCCTCGCCGAACGGACCGGACTCGCCCGGTCCTCCGTCTACGAGTACTTCCGCTCCCGGGCGGCGGTGGTCGAAGAGCTGTGCGTCGTGGACTTCCCCGTCTGGGCCGCCGAGATCGAGGCCGCGATGGAGCGGGCCGCCACTCCGGAGGCGAAGATCGAGGCGTACGTCCGCAGCCAGCTGGGCCTGGTGGGCGACCAGCGGCACCGGGCCGTGGTGGCGATCTCCGCCAGCGAGCTGGACGCCGGTGCGCGGGAGAAGATCCGCGCCGCGCACGGGGGCCTCATCGCGATGATCGTCGAGGCGCTGGCCGCCCTGGGCCAGGAGCAGCCGCGACTGGCCGCGATGCTGCTGCAAGGGGTCGTCGACGCCGCCGTGCGCCGGATCGAGCTGGGGGCCGGTGAGGACCCGGCCGAGGTGACCGAGACCGCCGTCTCGATGGCGCTCCGGGGCGTCCGGGGCTGATGCTCCGCCGCCGCCCTCAGGAGGCCCGCGGCAGCAGTCGGGGGCTCGGGCGCGGGAGCAGGACCAGCGGGTTGAGGTAGCTCTCGCCCGCCAACAGTCCCCAGTGCAGGCACGGGGCCGCGCAGTGACCGCCCGCTTCGAGGACCGCGACCACCAGCCCCGCGCGCACCTGGTCACCCTCGGCGACGAGGGGGCGCACCGGCTCGTACGTGGTGCGCAGGCCCCCCGGCAGGGTGAGCGAGAGCACGCCGCGTCCCGCCACCCGTCCGGCGTAGTGCACGCGGCCGGCGCCCACCGCCCGGACCCGCGTACCCACGGGCGCGATCAGGTCCACGCCCCGGTGGCCCGCCGCGTACGGGGTGGGCGGCGGCTCCCACCAGCGCGCCACTCGCAGCGGGGCGGGCAGCGGCCGTCCGCCGGCCCCGCCGGCCCCGCCGGCCCCGCCGGCCCCGCCGGCCC